>CAIYYT010000092.1 GCA_903930455.1 uncultured bacterium
AAGCTCATCAACCAAAAGCTCGAGCAATGGGATATCGCAGGATTCACACGGCTCTCGCAAACCTACAACCAACTCACGCCAGACAACCAACGACTACTCAAAGAAGCTATTCAAGTCGAGCGACAAAGCATCATGGCCAACCAAGCCATACAGATCATCGAAAAGCGCATAGATCAATACCACCAAGAATTCCAAAGAAACTTGAACTTGGCGCTCAACGAATTGGGACACAACAACACGAAGCAAACCATAGCCTACCTAGTCCAGGCACAAAGACTACAAGACGAATCACAAAACCTACTCGACAAACTCAAAAACCTTCAAAAGCAACTGCTACGCCTAACACGAGGAGAAGTCGAAATCATGAACAAACTAGCAAAATGACGCTCGAAAACGAACTCAACCAGCAATACCGAAGCCGCGGAGAACGACAAGTAGCGCAATTCCTCAACCAGCTACGCATACCGTTCCAGTTCGAACCCGACATATACCTCAAAGAAGGACAAAAGCGCTACATCTGGCACCCAGACTTCTACCTACCACAATACCACACAATAATCGAATACCTCGGAGTCACCGGAAACCAAACATACAACGAAATGGCCCAAAGAAAACAACGAATCTACACAGCCAACAACTACCACTTCATCGGCCTGCGTCCTACAGACATGGCAAAAGACTACCAAACTCACATCGTAAAGTCCATCGACAGCCACATGTACGGCAACCTACAACGCTACCGCCAAACGACAAACAGCTACCACCACAAATAAAACCAGCAAGCAAGAAAACTAATTCTCTCGAAGGGGGGTGCGAAACCTTTAGCTAACAGATTCGCTCCATCGCGAACTGTTCAGTAAAGCTTTCCCCCATCCGGGGTGCGGCCCCCCCACTTCTCGCAAAAAACAATCCATCCAAACCAAAGACATCAATCTTCCCAACAGCACCTTTTTTTTCGTTCCAGCCCAAGCAAAAACGAAAAAAAACGGAGCCCACCAAAGAAAAAAGGCTCCAAGGAGAAAAAAACAAAATGGAAACACAAACCCAACTAAGAATACACAACGACATCGAATACATCAAACGAGACACCGACTTCCCCTTCGACACACACGACGAAATCGAAGACATACTCGAATACTACAAAATCACCATGCCAACAGACCCACAACTCAGAAAAATCATGGAAACAGAAATAGCAGCCATAGCCGACCAACACCAAACACAAGAAATCCTAAGACACATCACCGAAGAACAAGACGAAACAACATTCCTGAGGTGAACAAAATGAACAACTACATCATCACCAGCGAATACCAAATCAGCCACGCCATCCAACAAGCGTGGCAAACCAAACCGGCACCAACAAACGAGCCGGCAACAAGAGAGCTCGACACGAGCAAGAAACCAGAATACCAAGTAATCGAAACAAACTACCTCGAAAACGAAGTCACCAGACTCGAAAAAAGAATCAAAACACTCGAGGACAGACTCAACTACCACATCAACCTACTCGACGGACTGGCGCACAGCATCTAAGAGCTGTCCTACTCCGCAATAGGGCGGCGCCGCCCACTCAGGCCACCCTTACCAGGGTCAGTGCCCTGATCTGGCGTCGAAGCCGGATTGGCATGCCGCGGCATGCTCAACGGGCAAATTCCACCCCATCCCTACCGGAATGGGGTGGCAAAAACCAACCCTTATAAACAAAAAACCAGAATACCAACTAGTCGAAAAAGACTACCTCGAAAACGAAATCACAAGATTCGAAAAACGAATCAACCACATAGAAAACAGAATCAACTGCCTCGGCGAACTCGCCCACAGCATCTGACGAACAACAAATGCAAAGCAAGCGGCAGCGCCGCCCCATCAGGCCACCCCGGTGACCTGATCTGGCGTCGGAGCCGGATTGGCATGCTGCGGCATGCTCAACCGGCAAATTACCCCATTCCTGCGGGAATGGGGTGGCAAAACCAAACAAAACGACCAAAAGGCCTACGGCCTTCCAAATCCACACTTAAACCAGAGAACATCAACGAAATCCAAGAAATAAAAGAAATAATAGGATCGGGAAATGGAAACGGAAACCGATCGCGATTGAGGGACTCAGGTATGTGAATCCCAGCCGTCACACACGAATCCGAAATCTGTGGCTTCGTGCAAGAATTCCAAGGATTCGGTGTATATTACCATTGAGACCGCTCCATATTATGGGTGGCATCAGAGAGGAATAGACTATGAGTTCGCAGAAAACCGTTTTCGGAACCAAGGAATGGTCCACACATCGAAAACTCGCCTCTGACTTGAGAGCTGAAATGGAATATCGAAATCATCCGCTCAAGGGTCAGGAGGATGAAAAATGGAATCTACATCGGAGAAATCAACCAAAGATGTTGTCAACCGGTTCAGATACAAATTCATTCAGCGAGACGATTGCTACCCCATACGCATCAGCGCCAATGGAGGAGGTCACCTCTGTCAAGTAAAAGTTGTTTCATTTAACGTCTTCCTTCGGCCGTTTCGGCAGACCGTACCGTGTCAAGATTTCGCTCGAATTCTGCTCCTGAGATTCACTCTAAAATGCCGGTCACGTTTGTCCAAAGCAGAGATAAGGGTTTGCTATGACCGGTGAGCTTCTGACACCTCAGGAATTGGCTACGGAGTTGGGCATTAAGCTGTCCACTATTTACCATTGGACGCACATCGGCTACATTCCTGTTGTAAGAGTCGGTCGTCTCCTGCGGTTTCGTCGAAGCTCTCTGGCTGGTTGGTTGAATAAGCTGGAAACTCCTGGCAGGAGAAGGAAACTTTCCCAATCAGACATATAACCTGGCTTGCAGTATTAGGCCTTTGTCGGTGAACCGCTGAAGCTTAGTTTGTTTACGGCCTTAATGAGATGCTCGGGAGAAAGGTGCGAATATATCATGGTGGTCTCAATATCGGTGTGTCCCAGCAACTTCTGGATCGACGGCAAGTCGACTCCATTCATGACCAAATGACTAGCGAAAGTGTGCCTCAAAGTGTGTAATCTCGTAACATGCTTTAGACCGCACGATGCAGTCAAGCGCATGAATTTGTCACGAAGATGTTTGTCAAGTTGCGCTCCAGCTTGATCAATGAAGACGAAATTGTGATCGATTTTCGCTTTGAGTTTGTTGCGCGCAGATATGTACGGGGACAACACCTGGTGGAGTTCGTCGCTGATCGGAATCACGCGCGGTTTATAGCTCTTCGTGTGCCAGTAACCCTTGTTCTGTATCTTAATTACGCGGGCGCCTAGATCGATGTCATTTTGTTCCAGATGCACAAGTTCACCAAGCCGCAGTCCGGTGTGAAGAAACGTAAATATAATAGGGTACAAGTATTTGAATCTCGGGTCCGTCTTGCAGAAGTCGAGTATCTTAGTGATCTCTTCACCTGTGAGGAAAATCGGCTGCTTGCGGTCAGTGACCTTCAGGAACTCGACGCCAAGGGTTGGATTCTTAATACAGAACCCCTTTTTCGCTGCATAGTTGAAGATCGCACGTAGTACAGTGATCTCGAAATTGATCGTGATAGCCTTGATTTTGCCAATCCTCTCATCTTGGAACTTCTCGAAAAGGCTGTCGCTCACTTGAGACATCGACTTGACCTGAGGGTAATTCGTCAAGAACTCGCAAAAATGGTGAATGACTTCTCTGTACCTCTCAAAGGACCTTGGTGCCAGACTCTTCCGCGCGTGATTAGAGTACTCCTCAAAGAACTCGTCCAAACTGATTTTCCTTGGTGCAGGTATCAGCTCCTTTCTCGCCAGTTTCACCTCAATGTCTTTCAGAGCCAATTCAGCGATCTGTTTAGATCTGCCCAGCCGCTTTCTCATTCTCTTCCCTTGAACTCGATAGTCTATGTAGTAGCTCTTTCCCCTCTTATATATGACTGGCATAACACGACACTCCTCTGTACACAATCAATGGACACAAATTGGTCACAAATGATTATAATGAAAAGTCAAGTCGTTGTCAAGTATTAACTTAATTCGTAGAAAAAAAGAAAAATGCCGAAGGGGGGATTTGAACCCCCACGTCCATACGGACACTGCGCCCTGAACGCAGCGCGTCTACCAGTTCCACCACTTCGGCAGGTAAGCTTTCGACAGTAGCCGCCGCAATCGGCAACCACCTGTCAGGCTGGTTGACCCAAGATATTTGCTGGTGTCGGGAACGCAAGCAGAAAATGATCCGGCGAATTTACTGCTGGATATCGGTCGCCAGTTGGTAGCGCACTATGCGGTTGTTGCCGGTGTCGGCGATATAGAGTATACCATTGCTGTAGGCTAATCCTCGCGGGCCGCGAAATTGCCGTTCACCCGAACCTTCCGTGCCGAATTCCAGCAGTTTCTCGCCGGTGCGATCATACTTGTACAGGATGTGGAGCTTACCAGATTCAGTGTCAATCGTCTGCAGAAGTACATAGAAGTTCGACTGTTCGTCCACCGCCACCTGCTTGGAGCCCGCTGCGCTGAATCTTACTAATGGCGGCAATCCTTCTTCGCCCGCGGTTAAGAGCGGTGTGCCGTTGATCGGGCTGACAATCTGCACCCCGAAATTGCCAATGCCCTGGGCAAACGCGAGATAATTCTGTCCGGCGATGGTGTAGTAGTAAACGTCCATCGGATACGACGTCTTGCCGTAAGCCACTCCTGTGCTAACAAGGTCCGGCGGCACGGGTTTGTCACTGCTATTAAATCTCAGAATCCGACCCATCCAGAAGTCGGCGAGAAAGTACTCTTTGCTTGTTTCTGTGGAAGCGGCAATTCCCCAGAACTCGGCTTCTTCCCAGATGACACCTCCATGGATGGCATTGGGATTCGGATAGTATGGTGAATCGGCCCGCCAGACGGCCTGGAAGCCCTCATTGCCAAAGTGTCGCTTGCGGTAGACAGCATTGCCGTATGTGGTCGAATCGAGGCCGATACGCATCGAATCTGTTCCGGCGAAGATCGTGTCCGGGCTAGTCGTAAAAAAATCCCCGGCAACTACAAGTAAATCCAGTCCGCGATCCTGAGTGATCGCCACCGGATTGATGACCGGATACGATTCCACGAAACTGCCGTCATCATCAAGCTTAACAACGCGATTGTTCTTGGTATCGCAGATGTACACAAACTGATCGTAGCCGATGCAGACATCATAAGGCTTGTTGAATGCCATTCCGTCAGCCGACGTCCATGTCGGATTGACCTGTACATAAGCCGTGTCGACGCTCCCGCAGTTGTAGCAGGGAGTGGGAAGATCGGATGGCAGCGCCACCTTGTCCCCACAACCATTGGGTAACAAAAGAGCGACAGCCGCCAGAATGCCCAACGCAAGGCTGATATAGATGCCTGAAATCTTAAGACCACATCTCATCAGAAACTTACCCCCAGCCCGAGTTTTAGCTGCCTCGGACTCAGAAAACGCGTCGGATTTTCCCACAGTGGCAGACGGTATGACAACGGCGGCAATTCAAACAGGTTGCCACCGGTTGGGATGACGTCTCCCTCACGGTATTCCTTGCCGGTCAGAGGATTGATCAGAGTGACGTTCTTGTGATCAAGCAAGTTCGTGCCTTCGAAATAGAGCGTCAACGTATTCTTTTTAATGTGGAAATACTTCTGGAATGAGATGTCAAATGAATTCCACCATGGCCCGATCTTCGAGTTGGTTGCTCCTTTGGGGACAAATACGGTGTATCCGAGATCGTCAGTCGTCTGAACATAGGGCGTGTAGCGCTTGCCCGCCTGCCCCCAGAACTTGACGTTAAGGTTACAGTCGCGTGGCAATGGCACGCCGAGTACTCTCGGCTTTCTGTCGGCTGGGACAGTAAAATTAGCCTTAACCACAAATTGCCACGGCTTGTCCCAATCGAAGGCGACATCATTATAAATCGCGCCTTCCGAACGTGTTTTCAGTCCGCGCAAGATGTCAGCCGGCAATGACCGCTCTCCACGCGCTCGGCTGAAGGAGCTATTGGCTGACAGGGTAAAGATGTCGCTGGCTTTGTGAATGAACTCAAGTTCAACTCCCTGGCTGGTGGCATAGTCGAGATTGAAATATACGAAGTAGGTTTCGTCAGGAAAACGCGGATCGGGTGAGATTGCCGTCGCGGCGATGTAATCCTGTATGTATTTGATGTAGCCTGAAATTCCCAACGCTATCCGCGGATTTGGCAGCCATTTCAAACCTGTCTCGATATTGGTGACTTTCTCAAAGTCCAGTGCCGGGTTGCCGAACAACTGATACGCCGCATTGGATGGTGTATAGAGCTTCGCGTACAGATACTGCGGCGAAGGCTTGTGCGCAAAGCGTGAATAGGAAGCGAATAGGGTCAATTCGCGGCTGATCTGGTTGGCGAGACCAAAACGGGGCGAGATAATTCCGCGCGCCCGGCGACCGAGAACCTGCGACGTTTCGTTGTAGTATTTATCACGCAGCGCTGCACTAAGAGGCGAGATACTGTCGTTGGCCAGCGCGTCCTCAGCATACTTCCCGGCAAACCAGAGATCGTAGCGCAAGCCAAAATCGAACACCATTCCCTGCAGATTCAGGTGATTCTGGATGAACACGCCATGTGAAGAAGGCCTCGCCTTGTAGGCATCGTAGTTAAGCCCGAATCCCGATGCGCCCAGCCAAGGTTTGTAAATGTCAAGGACTTGGATTGTCTGGAATTCGGACTCGGCACCCATCTTAAGTGAATAATTTTCTTTTACTTTGGTCTCATAGGTTGTCTTGAGGCTGTAGTTCTCGATATAATGGTCATACCAGCTATCGCCGTCCCCAGTGTCGTAAAAGCCGTCACCTTTTATGACCGTGAAGTACGAGCTGTCCGGTGCCATGATCACGGTATCGGGGTAATTGTCTTGTGGTTGAACGTAGTCTTTCCAGTTCTTGCCGTTGACATCCGAATGCAGAGTCGTGAAGAAACGCGCCGCCGTGACCCGAACCTCCTTGTCTACCGAGAGTTTGTAATCAACGATAAGCGTCTGCTGGTTTGATTTCTGCGTAAACGTGTTGTAGTTGTCGAGAACCTTGCTATAGTCGAATGGAAAACCGTAGGAATAGTCAATTGTCCGAACGCGCGTCTCCAAGACGCTGCGATCCTGATTGATAGTGACGGCCGCCGAGTGTGACAACGATACTTTGACCAGTGGCGAAATCCTCCACGACAGCTTGAACACAGTCGAATACTCGTCGTCCGACCGCGGGGAAAATGAACTGCCCCCGAACGTGGATGAATAGAGATGGCGCGAATAAGGCAAATAGGTATCGGATAGCAAGAAGTTACCAGACCAGAAGAAGTAGGTCTCGCCCGGCAGTCCAGCTTTTTTCACGAGTTTACTCGTCAACAGTTCCGGCCCGGAGAAAGTGGCTTCCATCTCATCGGTGTTAAACCCGGAACTGCCAAAGGGATGATCGTTCTTGTAGTTCAGTGACCCGGCGTAGTCTTCATATCCTTCCTTGGTTTGTATCTCGACCACACCGCTGGTTGCCTGAGAAAACTCGGCATCGGCGCCCCCGGTGTAGAGATTCACTTCTTTGATGGCACCGGCATTGAGTGACATGCCGTAACCACGTCGAATCAGCGGATCGGTTACCGCCACGCCGTCGATGGTGAACTGTGTCTCGTATGTCCTGCCACCACGGATGTGCAACTCCTTGTCGATCTCCACTACTCCGGGCAGGTCCTTGATAATGTCTCCTATTTCACGCGCAGTGCCGAGAGCGATGTCTCGCGGTTCAATCGACCGCACTGCCGCCGGCTTCATGGGATCCATCAGCGGTTTCTCACCGTAAACAACCTGCTCAAAGCCGAGCGGTTTGACGGTCTGCTCCAGTTTGAAATCCAGCTTGGTTTCATCACCGGCGTAGATTTCGACGCCGTAATTTTTGATCTGCTTATACCCAATCAGCGAGATCTCCACGGTGTACCGTCCCGGCTTTACCTGAGAGAAAGCATAACTGCCATCCGGCTTGGTGCTGGTGCCAGTTGCCAATTCTCTAATCTGGATGGTCGCTCCCGGCAGGAGTTCACCGTTGGTTCCATTGGTGATTGTGCCCGAGAGTATGCCATACCGAAAAACGGCCTTGGGTCCTTTGGCGTGGTCTTCAGGCGTGACTGGTTTCAACCCGATCTCAACTTTCAGATCCTGCTGCGTGCCAACCCGCAACCGCTTGACATATCCGGGGTAGTAGTTGCCCAGCGTGGCCTCAAGGTCGAAGATGCCGCCCTCCAGATCCGCAAACTGAAAATGCCCGGTGCTGTCAGTGAAGGCCTGGAGGCCTCGTCCTTGGATGACAACCAGCGCATTGGCCAATGGTTGATCGGTGAACTTGTCAAACACGTAACCGGTCAATGACGCGCCGATGCTGATCGGCGCCAAGAGTGTGACGAAGGAAACGATGAATAATATGATATGTGTCTTTTTCATTCTCAGCTTAAGACGCGCTCAACGCCCAGACATCAAATTCGTTAATGATAATCTTCTAAGTTTTTCTCGTCAAGCTAAACTTGCACAAATCAATCAGTATCGGAGGATGCTACCCAATGTCAAAACCAATTGCAGATTGTAGCTGTGTATTGTATCATCGATTCATGGACAAACCGGAGCTCAAGCTTATCGCGCAAAACCGCAAAGCGCGGCATGAATACGAGATTCTTGACACTTACGAGGTCGGCATTGCGTTGGTCGGTACGGAGGTCAAGTCGCTGCGGCTCGGCAAGGCGCAGATGCAGGACAGCTACGCCGTGATCGAGGAAGGGGAGTTGTTTCTTCACAAGTTCCATATCTCCCCATACGATCAAGGCAACGTACACAATCACGAACCTGACCGTGTTCGTAAGTTATTGATGCACAGGCGAGAAATCCGCAAGCTGTACCAACGCGCTGTCGAGCGGGGACTTACCCTCGTGCCGCTAAAGGCCTATTTCAAGGGCAAGGTGGCCAAGGTGGAGCTGGCTCTGGTACGCGGCAAAAAGAGTCATGACAAACGCGATGCGATAATGGAGCGGGAGGTACGCCGCGAACTCGACCGCCGGATGAAGGAACGTCGCAAGTAAACGCGCGGTATAATAACGAGATGAGACAACTACAGGCCATTTTTCTGATGTTTTTCCTGACAGCAGTGATACATGCTGATACAATCACTCTCAGGGGCATTGGTAAGTCGCAGCCGATTCGTCGGCTGACGATCAACAAGATCGACTACCTCTCTGCGACCGATTTGTTTGCAGCCGTCGGAGCGAAAACCGATTGGAAGGAAGGACACAAGGAGTTGGAGGTTGTCCTCGGCAACAAAAGGCTGAGTTTTGAAATCGCCCGGCATCTGTGCAAGGTTGAAGGCAACGATTACAACCTGGTGCATGCTCCCGTTCTTCGTGACGACGAAATGTATCTGCCAGTGCAACAGTCGCTTTTCCTGCTGTCTGATGTGCTCGAACGGGTGCTGGTTTACGATGACAGCGAAGCGATGATCACTGCGGTCAAAGAGGGCTTCAATGTGTCGGGAGTCAACTTCCTGACCAAGGTCAACGGCGATTTGCTGGAGATCAATTTGACAAAGAAGCTTGACTATGAGGTATTTGTCAGCGAAGGCAATTGGGTCAATGTGACGATCCACGGCGGTAGGGTTGATGTCCCCCGTCTAACGCGAAAGAATCCGCACGAGAAAATCATCAATGTCCGCGCCTTCCAGTTCGACAACTCGGCACAAGTGTCGGTACAACTCCGAGAAAATGTTGGGGAATTCCATGCCAACTATGCTCCTGATCCGCACCGGATACAGATCTCTATCGAGAATACCGAGTTTGTTTCGCAGGCAGAAGACAGCACGACCCTGCAGCGGCATGATGAATACAACCCGATTGATGTCATCGTCATCGATCCCGGCCACGGGGGTGACCGAGACGGCGCGGTCGGTAAAAACGGTCTCAAAGAGAAAGATGTTGTTCTCGATATCGCACTGCGGCTGGAGACAATTCTGGAAAAGAGCAAACGGTTCACGTCGGTGCTGACGCGCCGTGAAGACAAAAATGTCAGTTTGGAGGAACGCGCTCAACTGGCCAATGTTGCCCGCGGCGACTTGTTCATTTCGATTCATGTCAATTCGTCTGATCAGAAGAACGCAACCGGGTCCCAGACCTTCTTCCTGTCACCCGCAAAAAACGACGAAGCGCGTATCACGGCCTTGCTCGAAAATCAGGACTTTCAGGTTGACAACCCTGACGCTACCGACCGCAACAAGAAGGATCTCGATTTCATCATCATGGACGTGTTGCAGACAGAATATCTCAATCAGTCCCGTCAGTTGGCGGAAAGTATCCAGCAGGGTTTGGCAAGCGGCCTGAATGTCAAGTCACGCGGTATCGATCAGGCTGGCTTTATTGTACTCAACAAAGTGCAGATGCCGTCCGCGCTGGTGGAAGTAGCGTTCATCTCTAACAAGGTCGAAAGCCGTTTGCTCGCCCAAGAGGATTTCCGTCAGGCGGCCGCCGAGGCGATTTACAGCGCGATCGCCAGGTTTGCCGATCGTTATGAAAAGGATAGAACAAATGCCGGATCGCAATAGTCCCATCGGTATCTTCGACTCCGGTCTCGGCGGTCTTACCGTCGCCCGGGAGATTTTTCAATTACTGCCCTCCGAGGATGTAGTCTATTTCGGTGACGTCGGCAGGTCTCCATACGGCCCCCGCTCCAAAGAGATCGTCACGCAGTTTTCGCGGCAAGACACCAATTTCCTTATTGAGCAGGAAGTCAAGATCATCGTCGCCGCCTGCAACACGGCGTCTTCCATCGCACTCGAGTTCTTGCAGAAGGAATACTCTCTCCAAATCCTCGGCGTGATCGAACCGGGGGCGGTCAGTGCTGTGCAAGCCACCCGCAACGGCAAAATCGGCGTGATTGGCACTGTGGGAACGATTCATTCAAACGCATACGCCAAAGCAATCGAAGCAATCGATCCCAAGATCAAGGTCTTCAGCATGGCGTGCCCGCTGTTTGTACCGTTGGTCGAGGAGGGGTATATCGACAAAGAAGCGACTTTCCTAATTGCCGAGGACTACGTCAGCCCGCTCAAGACCACGGGGGTCGATACGCTGATCCTTGGCTGTACACACTATCCGTTGCTGAAACCGGTAATTAGAAGAGTGCTTGGCGACAAAGTAAATCTGATCGATTCCGCCACCGAGACTTCGCGCGTAGTCTACCAGCATCTGCTCAAGACCGAAGCGCTCAATCCAAAACGCTCGGAGGGAGAACGCAAGTTCTATGTCTCGGACGTCCCCGAGCAGTTCGCCCAAATGGCGCGCCATTTCCTGGGTGATACCGTCCGCAGTGTGATGCGAATCGACATCACCAAATACTAATGAAGACAGTGTCTGTTTCTATCGTAGAATACTACGCCCAGACAGGGGAGTAGCAAAAGGCTAGTAGATGAGATTCTCTAAGCTGATTCTCGCCACCAACAACCGACACAAGATCGCCGAGATTACGGCTCTGCTCGAGGGCGCCGGTGTGACGATTCTGACAAAGGCGGGCTTTCCCGACTTCCCGGAGATCGAGGAGACTGCCAACACGCTCGCCGAGAACGCGCTGGAGAAGTCGCGGACGATATTCCGCAAGTATGGCATTCCAGCGGTCGCGGACGATACCGGTCTCGAAGTCGACTGTCTTGGGGGTGCTCCGGGTGTTTACTCGGCCAGATATGCCGGTGAGGGATGCACTTTCGCAGATAACAACCGCAAGCTTCTGCATGAACTCGAGGGCGTGCCGGTGGAACGCCGTCGTGCTCGTTTTGTAACGGTGATCGCGGTGACTTATGCCGACGGCGAGATTTGTCTTGAGGGAGACGTCCATGGCTATATCGCCACGGAACCGCGCGGCGACAACGGTTTCGGCTACGACCCGGTGTTTATTTATCAGCCGCTAGGCGAAACTTTCGCGGAAATGGGTTCCGAGACAAAGAACGCTGTTTCTCATCGCGCTGTCGCTCTGGGCAAGTTCAAGGACTGGCTGTTTTCCTGACGTACTTGTCTTTCTCACAGAATTGGCGATCCGGACGGAGAACCGAAGGAATTTTGTCTTGAACAAATGCCGATCAACCGTATAGTAGTACAGATTGATGACAAGCGAATCTAAAACCACAGATACTCACTTTGTCGAGGCAACTGCCCCGACCATGATCGTGACGCCACGGCGGATCGGTATCACGCTTTTCGTGCTGCTGGCGCTCGGCATCGGTGTTGTCGCATTGCTGGTCGAACCGATCATAATAGTCGGTGCGCTCTTGGCAGGGCTTTTCGCCGTGCTAATCATGCTCTATCCTTATTTCGGTCTGCTGGTTTACTATCTGGTCTTGGTGGTCAATCCCGGCGTGGTCTGGCCGCAACTGGCGGCACTGCATGCCGACACCTTGCTCGCCGGCTTCTTGCTTGTCTCGCTGGTGATTCATAAGAAACTAAAGGGGGAGAAGTTCATTTTTCTGCAGGAGAGAATGAGCTTGCTACTGATGCTGATGGCAATGGCGCTGGCGCTTTCAGTTCCGATGTCAGTCTGGCCCTCAAACTCCGTTAGGGCGCTTATCGACTTTCTGCGGACCGTAATGTACTATTTGCTGATCGTCAATATTGTGACAAATGAGAAGCGACTGAAGGGATTCATCTGGATATTCATTTTGGCTAGTGGTTACGACGCAATCAGTTCGGCACTTGCCTATTTCGGCGGCAGTCTCATATTCGCTCAGGGCATTGATCGGGCTGAATCGTTGTCGGGCGCCGATCCCAACACTCTCGCCGTCAATCTCGTTTTGGCAATCCCTTTCATGGTGTTTGCCTTTGTCTGGACCAAGAACAGATTCCTCCGGACAGTGCTGGTCATTCTGTCGGCGGCAGCGGTTTTCACTGTTGCTATTACCGGTTCGCGGACCGGCGTTATCGGACTAGTGTTGGTGTTATTCTTTGTCTGGCTGCTTTCCCCCAAAAGAGTAGTGACTGCATCCGTATTCCTTCTCGTATTGGCGTTTGGCTGGGTTGTTCTCCCCCCGCAATACAAGATGCGATATTCGTCTGTCTTTAATAGTGAAGTTGACGAATCGACGCAGGGACGTTTTGACGCTTGGAAAGCTGGCGTCAACATGTTTATTGCGCAGCCGCTGACAGGTATCGGCGTTGGCAATTTCGCGGTGGCTTATGCAAGCGGCGACTATTCCGGCCGCGGAACCTGGCTCAAGGCGCACAGCCTGTATGTACAACTCATCGCCGAGCTGGGAATGGCCGGAGTGCTGACATTTGTTCCGTTGGTTTTCTATATGATACGCCGGAACTTCCGGCTGCGGAAGCGCTTGAAGGAGGAGCAAATCACTGACGACGTTGTCAAATGGATTTCGTATGCGATTACCTGCTCTCTGGGAGCACTTTTTTTCACCAGCGTCTTTGGGCATTCACTCTTCCGACTGCACTGGTACTGGTGCTGCGGTCTAACTGTAGTTCTTTGGTCGCTGGCCGATAGACAAAGCAGAGTCAATCATCAAGAAGATGGAAAAGGCATTGTCAGAGTATCAGGAACGTTACCAGGACGAGGCTGAGTTTTTCGACCACGAGGTCGAAGAGATGTTCAAGAATGATCGCGGGCTGAAGTTCTCGAACCAACTCACTTATGAAGACTACTTCAGTCTGTTTACCACCTATCGCGTTGTTAAGGACTTCTTCGGTCCCGTCAAGGATAGAAGAATTCTCGATTTTGCCTGTGGCTCCGGCTGGATTTCCATCTATTTGGCGCGCTCTGGCGCTGAGTGCTACGGCTTCGATATCTCGCCGAAATCAGTCGAAATCGCGACCCGCATGGCGGAGATCAATGGTGTCGGCTCTCGCTGTCAGTTCAAAGTCACTGCCGCTGAGAAAATGGATTATCCCGACAACACGTTTGATCTGATCTTCGGCAATGCCGCGCTGCATCATACCGATTTGGACAAATCCCCATCCGAAATCGCCCGCGTGTTGAAACCGGGGGGCAAGGCGGCATTTATCGACGATCTGAGAAACCACCCGGTAATGTGGCTTTATCGCAAGCTCACCACCGACAAGCACACGCACTATGAAACGCCGATGGTCCATCGAAATGTCGAGCAGTTTAAGCCCTACTTTGCATCGGCCGTATTCGAAAGCTACGATTTCCTCAGCATCTTTCCGAAACAGAAAAGGATTACCAAGATCCTGCGGCCGATCGATGCTTCGATACTAGTGGCGCTGCCATTCATGAAGCATTTCTATCGGCATATCGTGATTAAGCTGATTAAGTAAGACTGCTCTCCGGTTTGTTTGCTTTCCGTGCGAGAGCACTGATCTGACGATGTTTCCTTTCCACAATCGCCTTGACAGAAACATGCTCCGAGCTTATACTGCTCGCGCGGTGATTATGAATTTCTCCAGAAGCACGTTTCCCATCAAGTTTCCGCTAGTTCTGTCACTTTTCCTTGCTATAGCTTGTTGTCTGGCGATTTCGATGCCGGTCCTAGCCTCGGAGACAGGCGACACTTCGGCCTTGCCAAACCACTCTCATGATTCAGCGCAGGTGCAGTTGGTATCTGATTCTGTGGTTCAGCTATCAACGCTTGCCGAGCAACATCAAGAAGAGCCAACAGAAAAGCCTGCCCCCCGGGGGACGTTAGATTTTCTGATGTCCTCTAAGTATCTGGCTTGGTTTGGTATGATGATCGTCGGAGTCGTACTATTGCTGCTGAAAGGGATCAATCGCTGGGTGCGACTGGGAATGATGCTGATAGCCTTTGTCTTGTTTGGTTTGGATTACGTTTTCATGATACACCCCAGCCCGATGTGCGGAGTGACCAAACTGTTTACCTTCTGGTTTACGCGCGGCACAGCCGTCCCGATCTTTCTTGCCATTTTCCTGGCGATATTCATCCCGAGTCTTCTGGGACGAAAGCTCTTCTGTGGGTGGGTCTGCCCGCTCGGCGCTTTTCAGGAACTCATCAACAAGATTCCATTCAAACCGCGCTGGAAGCAGTTCAATTTTGGCATGTTCAATGCCGTCAGGTTTGCGTTGCTGGCGATGTTCTTCCTGACCTTTTTCGATGTCAAGTCGTACCTCGCATACTTCGCGCAAGATATTGGCAATGTCCCGCCTGACTTGCTGACCGCCTATTCGGCTTACAGTGTTTACGATCCTATCAACTACTTTGAACAGCTCCATTGGGGAGTGAGTGACGTCCGTTGGTGGGTCATGATGATTATTCTGGTCATCGCCAGTTTGGCTCTCTACCGCCCGTTTTGCTACTCAATTTGCCCGATCGGCGCTGTTAGCTGGCTACTAGAGAAGATTGCGCCGGGGCGTGTTCGCATTGACAGAGAACTCTGTAACAATTGCCAGGTGTGCGTGATTAAAAGCCCTTGCCCCACAATCAAGCCACTTCTGGAGGGCAAGAATCTCACGCTCCCTGATTGTACCTCCTGTGGTGAATGTCTAAGCAACTGCAACCGCAAGGCCATCAAGTTCGGATTCACTCGCTGAGCATCCGCCTTTCCCTCAAAAACCTGTTGTCAGCCACGTAGATAAGCTGTTATATCTCCGCAGCCGATAGTACTAGGGAAGGTAATAATTGGCGATGCGGCCAATTCGGCTCTAATGGATGTAAAAGCCTAGATGGGAAGTTCTTACCAGAGATTTGTTGAGAGGGTGTTCTACCCTCTTGATGTTATGCGGCGAGGAAGCCGGGAGCTTAGAATCCTCACTCGCTTGGAGGAAACCGAGCGGTTCGAACCGGAGAGACTGCACGATCTGCGGTTTGGGGCTCTGCTACAACTACTCGATCATGCCGCCCGGTATGTCCCATTTTATCAGAAGCGCTTTGCCGATGCCGGGTTCGATATCAATACGGTCAAGGACTTCGACGACCTCAAGCGACTACCGATCTTGACCAAACGCGACATTCAGGAACACCGCGAGGAGTTGATCTCAACGTTCTATCCCCGAGCCGAACTCGTGGAGAATCGCACCGGAGGTTCCACCGGCTCGCCGCTGGTTTTCTATCACCACAAAGAGCGCCTTGACTCGCGGCAAGCGGCAACCCTTCGGCATAATCGGTGGGCTGGCTACAAAGTCGGCTGCAAAGCGGCGATTCTTTGGGGACATCAACATGACATCAATCTCTATCGTTCTTTCAAGGCGCGGTTGCGGAACCTGCTGATCGATCGTCAGTTGATATGTGATAGCGGCAGTTTTAGTGAAGAAACACTCAGTCAGTTCACTCGAGACTTTCACCATTTTCGCCCTGAGATCATTGTGGCATATGCCAATTCGCTGGGAATGGTGGTAGACTACTGCACCGCCAAGAAGATCGAATTGCCAAGACCGCAAGGCATTATAACGTCTGCCGAGGTGCTGACCGACGAAAATCGCGCTAAGATCGAGAGCTATTTCGGCGTCAAAGTTTTTGATCGCTATGG
>CAIYYT010000093.1 GCA_903930455.1 uncultured bacterium
TCATAACCCCAGCCCTTGCAGGAAGGGACATCGATCAGAATCAGATCGGTTGGAGCATGAGCTGTTAAGAGCAATTTGTCTTCAAGGTCGACGCGTGCCTGATCGTTGGTTTTCAATCGCTGATCGTTGAGTCGCAGGTCACCAGCAGTAATATAGATCAAGACGCGACGCGATTCCTGCATGGGGAAGTCGATGCTCTTGCCTGAATCAAGATGACTGCGGAAGATCGTAGCATCGGTGTGGAAGGTGACGACATCGGACAATCCCTGTCCGGAAGCAACCGGAAGCAGGCGGTTGTTCCAAGAATCACCCCGGAAGGTCTTCTGATCATAGCTGGGTTTGAGCGCCTTTTCGTCGGGAAAAATCCAAATCTGATAGAGATGTACGGGTGTGTCAGCCAGATTGAATTCAGAATGAGTCAGGCCGGTGCCCGCCGACATGCGTTGAACATCTCCGGCTCTGATCACGGTTTCGCTGGCCATGCTGTCGCGATGGGTGATTTCGCCTTCAAGCACAATTGTGACGATTTCCATCTCGTGATGCGGATGCGTGGGGAATCCTGATTTGGGGTCAATAACGTCGTCATTAAAGACGCGTAGCGCCCCGAACTGGATATTGTTGGGATCGTAATACTCTGCGAACGAAAAGAGCCAATAGGTTTTCAACCATCCGTAGTCGGAGAAATGGCGCTCATTGGCTCGCACAATTTGAATCATGAAAAGACTCCTATCTACATCTCAAGTTCCGGCCTGCTCACCAGCATTCCTTGACCAACTGAATATGGTACGGAGCGCAACGGAGTTGGGAACTGCTGAAATAAACGGCGAGGAGCTATCGACAATTGTGCCTTGCCGAGGTCTTGACAGCATGCAAACGGACACAGATGGACGTGTGCCAACTACAATAGTGTCGAAACCACGAGGGTTGTGCCCGAGAGCTTTGCTTTTAGGGGCGGTTGTTTAACGACCGCCAAAGATAGAGACAGGCAATAGTTCGATAGGGGCGCCAGCAAGCAGTGATTTTCTCAAGTGAATCGGGGGAGAGTTCGACGCCGTAGTGCCGGACAATTGCTTTGCGAATGCCGAGGTCTTTTTCGGGGAAGATATCGGGGCGGGCCAATACGAACATCAAATACATCTGCGCGCTCCAAGGCCCCATGCCCTTGACCTGTGTGATCTTCTCGAATACGACTTCATCGCGTAGCATTGCGAGTTTGGACACTTGCAGCTTGCGCATCTGGACGTGTTCAGTAAGTGAGCGGAGCGCTCTGATTTTGGGTCTGGATACGCCGGCTTTCTGAAGCTGAGCATCGCTGCAGCCCGCCATCCGCTTGGCCGTTAGTCTGCCGCTACCGGCAGCGGTTCTGATGCGTGCGAAGATAGTATCGGCCGCCTTGCCGGACAATTGTTGACCGATGATGATGCTGGCCAATGTGTCGAAGTCGTTTTTGATCGTCGACAGAGCAATGACGCCATGCAACTTGATAAGCGATTTCATCATAGGATCGACGCGGCGCAGATGGCGGATGGCGTTGTGAACTTCAGCGGGGGTCAAACGGGCTCCAAGATGAAGGGGGTGGAGCACTGGATCCACCCCGTTGTCCGAGATTAGTCTTTCGCCCAGGCAGGCATGGCTTGCATGAAGATGTCGGCACGACGGAGTGCTTTGGCATCGTCGAGTCCGGGCTGCCACATTTTGAACCATTGGGCGATACCGTGCTGAATTTCCGGACGCGGTTTGAGATTGCCTTTTTCGTCTGTGCAGTACTTGCAAAGATTTTCCGCCACACCCTTGAACTCCGGGTTTTCCAGGGGCGCGGTACATGAATGACACCACTTCATAGTTTTATCTCCTTCATCGCATGGTGACGATTCTTGCAATTTCGTCCCTATTCTACGTTCATAGGTGAAGATCGTCAATCACATTTGGCGCGAGAACTTGCAGAGGGAATTTATGTGTGATTACCCATTGTTCCCAGGGCGAGCGTACTAACTCGCCCCGGACGATACCAGTCAATCCGGTGTTGGTACAAGCGCAGCTTGCCAACAAACGGCTATTTCAGACCCCTCGCGGCAGCCTGCTGAACAACATGTGTCAGTTCGTGGGTAACCATATCACGCGCGGTGACGCTTGGCGAGACATCGCCTACGCTCGTTGACGCGCCTGGCAATCCCGACAGAGCCTCTATTTGTATGTCGCGCTGCAATTGGCTGGGGTTGTCGTCACTGTAGATATTGACATTGCTGAAATTTAGGCCAAACGCCTGCGACGAGATTCTGGCGTGTAGGCGTGCTTTGGAGACTAGCTGTCTACCATCCTCCGATTGCTGAGATTCGGCAATCATGCGGGCAGCTTGCTCCGCACCAACGGGACCTGAGGCGGTAAGCCGTGCGATTTCCTGCGCAAATTCCCGTACGTCGGACGGCATATTGGGACTGTAAGATCTTCTCATTGCCATATAGGCTCCTTTCCAAGTGTCAAATTCTCTGGTAATGTATACGACCACTAATGCCGTGTGCAACAGATATTCATTGTGCTATTGGAAGCCGTCGCCGTTCGGGCAATCCTATACAGTCGCCTCTAAATTACGGTTTGGTCGCTTTGAGCGAGAGAGTCAATGGAATCGTGTTTTGATCGCCCGGTAGACGCCACCAGCCATCGGCGCCTTTCTGCAAGAACGGGAAGTGGTCTTCAACCATAAATGGGAACTCATGCAGATAGTCGATGCGCAGGCCCGCGCCGATCAGGGCATTGATGATCTCGCCAAGACTGTGAGTCCATTCGTAGGACGGATGAGTAACTTGCGCTTGTTTGTCAGCATAACAGCCCTCCGGCTCCCACCGTGTCGGTTCCGGGGAGGGAAAATAGGAGAAACGCACTCGCAGGTCAGGAGTGGTCCGCTCGTTTTCGAAGACGTAGAGAAAGGGATGGCTCTCGACTATGTGGAGGAAGCCGCCCGGTTTTAGAAAATGCGCGACAAGCTTTGCCCATGTCGTCATGTCCGGTAGCCAGCAGAGGAAACCATAGGATGAGTGGACAATGTCAAACTTATCATTCAGCTTATCCGCAACATTGTAAATGTTGCTGCATATAAAACGGGCGGGGATCTTCAGTTCCGCGCTCAAAGATTGTGCCAGCGTAATGGCTTTGTCGGAGAAATCGACGCCGGTAACCTTGGCGCCGAGTCTGGCAAACGAAATCGTATCCATCCCGAAATGACATTGCAGGTGCAGCAGAGACTTGCCGGAGATATCACCCAGTTCTTCGCGTTCGATAGATTTGAGTGTTGACTTGCCAGCCATAAATCCCGGCATGTCATAGGACGGTGATTTAGAGGTGATGCCGGTTAGCTCATTCCAGAGATCGAGATTTGCCTGTATATACTTATTCATCGAGATTCCCTTCTCTCAGTCACCTGGATTGGTGTCTGAAATTGGCTGCACAAATGGCTTGCCTTACCTGGTGATCTCCAATTGGTGTGTACGCGAAAACGTTGAAGATGGTTGAACCTGTCCGGGCGCTGCCGCCTGTTTCGATGTACTCGACCCCGGAACGAAAACCGCCTTAGTGAAGTATTCAACGCCGTCAACGCGGTACTTCACCCAAATCAGCCAGGGCAGTTCGAACGGAGGAGGATAATACGCAACATAGACTGGGAATGCAAAAGTGGCACTGCGAGAAGAACCCGGCGAAAGGGTGAAAGGTGCGAACGACTCATCCTTACCCAGGACTCCCGTGTTAAAGGTGTCGGAAGCGACATAGGCGAATACCTCCGCCGATCTTGACCAGTTGCTGTAACATCGCATGCGCCAGTTGGCAGTGAGTGTGTAGAAATAGTAGTTCTCATACAAAACTCCGTCGTACGTCCAACTGCTGCTTAAGCTGTCCATAATAATGAGTGTTGATTCCGCCGCCACGGTCAGAAGTACAGGAACCTTATAAGGAGAATTGGCGGCGGCGTTATCCTACAGGAGAATCGTGTCGCGGTAGATGCCCACGGCTTTCCCACTGCTGTTGACCGAAACCAGAACACTCTGGCTGTCTCCCGAACAGAGATTCGTGGATGGCATGTCGAATGAGAGCCAACTCGCTTTCTTGCTGGCTGTGCATCTAAGTGTATCGCTTCCGCCGTTGAAAAGCTTGAGTGTTTGCGGAACTGGCGAAGGTCCGATTCGCACGGAATAGAAAGAAAGCTGCTCCGATGAAACTGCAATCACCGGCTTCAATGCCCGTGTGATCTCGAGCACAACGGCGATATTTTGTGGGGAATTCGCAGCCTTCGCATCGGTCAGCAGTATTGAATCAACGTACACTCCCACTGGTTTGCCGGTTGGACGCGCAGTCACGAAAACCGTTTCTGCCTCCGCGGGGTCCAGCTTGGTCGCAGATAGACTTAGTTCCAGCCAATCACATCTTTCCGAAAGGCCATAGTTTAGCGTAGCCTGTCCGGCGTTGGATACAACGACCATTCGCGGAGCGGGCTGTGGATCAAACTCGGCCAGCGAAAAACGAATTTCCGATGTGGAAACACCGATAGATGGTTTAAGTTCAGGGGTTGTTCCCTTGTTTTTTGAACAGGTCACCAGAATGAACATGGCGACCACCAGCGCTGCAAGAATATGCTTCATCATTTTACTCCTCAAATCCTGCCGAAATCAGAGTTTCATTGCCTTAGCTATGCTCTAACAATATTCAAGTTGGAAATGATTGTCAATAGCAAAATGTGAACGCGTAACTGAGACCAGACCGTCGCGTCGGCGTCAAAAAGGACTGGCATCATAAATGAAACTCTGGGGCCAAGGAGCCGTAATTGGAGACGAAGCAGTTTGGAATCCGTGGAGGTATAGATGAAGAGCAGAACGACTTCGGCCATTGCCGTCTTGTTGGCGCTTGCGATCATTGCTGGGTGGGATGTGGCAGCAGCGGCAGGACATCGCCGTACAACGATTAGCTTTGGAGGATCGAATATGGAGAAAGGTTCGGGGCGAATGGTTACTGAACAGCGAGATGTCGGTTCGTTTGAGCGCTTTGAATCGAACATTGGCGCGGACATTACGGTGTCGATTGGAGCAACACAAAGCGTCAGTCTGACCTACGACGACAACCTGATCGGTTATGTGACCACTAAGGTCAAAGGCAGGAAGCTGGTTATTGAATCAAGCCGATCATTTTCCTCGTCGAGCGATTGCCAGATCAAAATCGTCGTTCCACAGTTGGAGGAAGTCTCAGTCGGCGGGTCGGGAAAGATTGAGGTTGTCGGGCTGGACGCCGATCGCTTCGCAGTAGAGCTTGATGGTTCAGCCGATGTTATGGCGAGCGGCGAAGTAGGAGAACTGGCGATCGAGGTGAATGGCTCTGGAAACGTTGACACTCGTGACTTGGTGGCGGGAGAGGCGACAGTCGAGATCAACGGATCGGGAGATGTCAATGTCATGGCGCGTGATTATCTGACGGCAACAGTCAACGGCAGTGGCGACATCGTCTACGCAGGTAATCCCAGTCAGGTTGTCAGGAATGTGGAAGGCTCGGGGCGTATCAGGAGACGATAAGAAGCGGCCGACACACTGTAGATGCGGATCCACCTGCTGCCAGACTTACCAGAGGATGTCATTGTGCCATAGAGTACCACGATCTCTTACGACAGTGGTAAGCTCCCGCTCCCAAGCGTTCCTGCAACTCGTGCAAATTTTGTTATTGATCCGCATTGAGAAGCATCCCTCATCACAAGAATAAACCGTCTTGCAGTAAGGGCATTGATGTGAATGTCCTTCCATATCGTATATTCCCTTAGAATCGAGGGGTCAGACGGGATTGTCGGACACACAATTGCTACGACATGAGGCAGACGATTGTGAGCAGGTTAGATGATTGGCTGACAGTTGATAAAGCGGGCGACGGAATCGTGTCTGTCGCTTTAGAATAGGATTCCAGATGGATAAGAAGCAGCATTACTTTGTCAAGCTTTTGGGCAAGCGCCCCGGTTGGCCAGAGGACATGACCCCGGAAGAGGAAGAAATCATGGGGAAGCACTTCGACTACCTGAAGGACCTTGTAGCGAAGAAGCGCGTGGTACTGGCGGGGCCGGTTGTGAATCCGACATTTGGGCTAATCATTCTGAGAGTTGAATCTGAGGCTGAAGCGCGCCACATCATGAAAAGCGAGCCGTCAGTCAGTAAGGGGCTGCACAATTTCGAGATGCAGCCGATGATTCTGTCATTGCTGATGGATAACCCCTAAAGTATTTCTCTGCGGGGGTACATGCGCGAGTTGTTGCGCCGAAACTGAGATGTGGTTGTCATGCAGGGTGTTCAACAATTGGACATTTGGTGATGGTAGCTATTGGCGTCTTATTCACGCAATTTCGCGTCGATAGCGGGTGGGCTGGAGAAAAACGACAATCATAGCGGCGTTGGCTGTCAAAGACTTCAGGATGAGGGGGAACTTGCCGAAAAGATACATGACTGAAGAAGGGGAGCAACCAGGAGGGCCGGAATGTACAGATTTGTCTGGGTGTGGAAATCATACTTATAGGGATTCGTTCTGCCGTCGCCCGACCGGTTGATAACCTTGCAAATATTGCGACACGCTCGTAGAAGGAGGTATGGCCTATCATTTCATCTGAACGTACTGAAACGAGCGGGGCTAGAACGACGGAAAATAGTTCCGAAGCATTCGATCACGTCAAGGCGCTGGAGCTAACAGAGGGGGATGAGGAGTTACTACGCGATTTGATCATGCTGTTTAAGCAGGAGAGTGCGGAGTTAATGGGGCAGTTGGAGTCCTCGGTCGCATCAGGTGATTGCGACTCCGTTCGCAAAGCGGCGCACAGGCTGAAGGGGGCTTCCGCAAGTGTTGGTGGCGTGAAAATAGCTGCCACGGCGCGAATGCTGGAGACAATGGGAGCAACGAAGACACTCACCGATGCCGACGGCATGATGGCTCAACTGCAGGGGTTGATTGGCGAGTATGATCGGGCGACCAGTTTCTTCGGAAAGGAGCCGGAATAATGATCATTGTCGTTGTGGACGATGAACCGGTATCCCGTCGTCTGATGGGCGCTGTCCTGAGAAAGCATAACTTCGAAGTTGTTGAACTCGGTTCCGGCAAGGAGGCTGTCGATTTTCTGCAGGGACACGGTCCAGTTACGATGATTGTGTCGGACGTCCTGATGCCCGAAATGGATGGTTTTGACATGCTCCGCTTTCTCAAGGCGGACGAACGTTTCAAACGGATTCCGGTCATTCTGGTTACATCTCTTAATGATACTGAGTCGGTCATGAAGGGCATAGAGCTGGGCGCACAAGATTATGTGACGAAACCGGTCTCGGGGGCCATTCTCGTGGCCAAGATCAAGCGGATACTGTCGCCGGAGAAACCACGTGTTCTGGTGGTGGACAGCCAAGCGGCGATGCGTACTGCGATTGTCCAGATCGTCGAGCGGGTCGGCTACGCGGCTCTGGATGTGGCGAGTGGTGAGGAAGCACTAGTATTGCTTAGGTCAAATCAGGTCGCGGCGGTTATCTCCGATTCCAAGCTGGTTGGAATGACCGGGATCGAGTTGCTGAAGGCGGTCAAGAAGGATTATCCACATTTACCGATGATTCTGATGACAGGTTCGAGCGAAGCATTCAGCGCGCGCCAAGTCTTGTTGGCGGGAGCCGACGGCTACATCACCAAGCCTTTTCACAACGTGGAGATCGTCCGCAAGCTGCGCGGCTTGACGGGGCAAACGGTATAGGGCACCCGTCAGGATGCAATCTTCAGCAATTTAGCCAGTGTTGTGATCGCTCGCTCAATGCCCGATGCCTCAAAGTCGGTGTTGGGGCCGATGTCGCGCGCAAACTCCAATCCCCCCTCATGGAACCTAATAAAGGCAAAAGGCATAAGCGACCGAATCAACTCCTGTACCTCAGTCTTCCGAAGCTGTCCGCTCTTGTCTTTGGCATCAGTATTGGTAGAAAAATGGCGGTCAAATTCGGGGTTGTGAGAGCGCACCTCGCCATCGATACCCAAGAGCCCCTCTATCCGATCGACAAGACCTCGCGGATAAATCGAGAACTCAGCCGGTGTATGACCGATGGCATAGGTGTGAAGTTGATACTCCCTGGACAACTCGATGAAGAATGGCGTGTCTTCTGCAGTGGATCGCAGGGATGGAAAAGGGTGACCGATGTAGTCTTCTCCGGCAAAGGCCGATGATGCCTCCTCCGAAGGCAGGATGATTTCGCCGCCGTGGCGCTGTGCGAGTTCCTTGAGCAATTACTCGAATGGCTGTTTCCAAGGTTGCGTGATGGTCATAGTGTGAACCCTCCTTAGCAAGTGCGCAGCACAATCTCGCCATTGGGCTTGCGATTGTCAAGATTGAGCTGGAGCGGATGGGAATTCATCAGAGAAAGTTGTACGGACGCGCTTTGAGTTGTGGAAGTAGAGTAACAACAGCATTAGCGGAGTCAACAGCCAGGCCAGGCCAAAGACGAAGAAGAATACAGTCTCTCCCGGGGACACTCGCAGTTCGGCTGGAGCGCCGATGATCAGGACAAATATGACGAGCTCAACGATGCCATAGACCGCAGAAAGATAGAGTAACCGTCTGGCCTTATGCACGGCAAGCGGCTGCATCCTCCAGAGACGATAGCCGACTCGGAAGCTGTGCACTCCCCAAAGGAGGAAAACGACAGCTTGAATTGCATGGAGCACAGCATCTCCAACGTGCCCACCAGTAACAGAGCCGCCCCAGGGATTTGGCAAGAAAACGGCCAAGCTCGACATGAAAGCGAACAAGAGACAGAAGAAGGGGGTGAGGATACAAAAGAAAAAGCAGACAAACGAAAGAAAGCCGCCTGTTTGGTGTGGGCCGTCAAAGGGGGAATCCTCGGCTATCTCCGAGGCCGCATGGCTCTGCGGTATCGGAATTGTAATCATAGCATAGCAATGGGGGCACTCTGTCTTGCTGCCGGCGCTGTTCTCAGGGAACGTTAGTTGCTCGCCGCAGGAAGGGCAGGGGAAGTGGAGGTGGGTGGGGATGGTCATTGGGGCTGCTCCTTCGTTAAGATGTTGAGCTGCTCGACAAAAGTCTGTTGAGCTGTCTCCCCAAAGACTAACACGAAGTTGCTATCGCCGGAGGCGATCTTCATAGCATTCAAAGCTTCTGCGAAAGGCCTTCCCTTTGCCCAGTAATGATAGAACGTGGCGAAGCCAATTGCCGTGTCGCTCCAAAGCGGTTCCCCCGTGTTCCCCACCATTAGGAGAAAGGGAAGGTTGTCCATCTTCATGGCCATTCTACACGCGTTGAAGCTCTCGCAGCTTGAGATGGATACAACAAGACATCCGTTGAGCAACTGGTTAAGCGGTCGCAGTATATTCGCAAGCTCGTCCCACGTCATTAGAGACTCGTCGGTGAGTCGCAGTCCGGTATTGCCTCCGTGCGTACTCAAGTGCAGGAGCGGTAATTGCGGATTGGACGAATTGAACCTTGACCGGATGATGCTCGTGAAACCTTCAGAAAGAGCCTTCCGGAAACAGATCGTGTTGACGGCAACCGTTAGTTTTGACGAGATTCCGGAGAGGCCCAGCGCGCTCTGTAAGATTCCACCCTCCCCGCGATTATCAAGAAAATCCCTAGCTGAGGGCGACTCGATGATGTAGACAAAGGATGGGATACGTACGCTGGGTGGAGATGCTTCCGTAAGTGGTTTCGCTGATTCCATCGTACCTTTCTGCGCCAACAGGAATCCTTTCCTGACCGGCTAGGGTTTTGACTGACTTACCGCCTCGTCAATCCGCCTGCGCTCGGCTCGTTATGCTATGTAAGCTACAACTTCATTTCTTTTCGAACCCTACCCAGAAGAAGGATATTGACAACAGCGAAGAGAATTATCCCGAACGCAAGACTTCGCAGAAGCCACATATTGCTTTCAATCAATTGTGCTTCTCGTCCTGTTTCCGTCGAATGAACCTGAGACGATAAGTCTATTCTTTTTCGAAGGTCTACTGATTTGACTACAAAATCCCAATTTGAGAAGTAATTGGCAGAGATTTCAGATGCTGGCAAATCCAAGACGAAGACATCAAGTCTAATGAAGTCTCCCGGATTGAAAACCCCTAAAGAATCGACCACTATCCACCCTAGACCAGGCAGCACGCGGGGTTGCCTTCCCACTTTCAGTAGCGGCGACGTCTCCGATATCCTCGGCTCTATCACTTTCAGGTCCCTAGGGTAAGCGATTGCGGGCGGCTGCTCGAACGCGGGGATTCCCTTTGAGCCAGTATTTATAAGTCTCCACGACACCTTCATTGCGTTCCCAACTGCCTGATCCTTGTAAGTGAGTTTGAGATCAGAAATGTCATTCCCCTGAATTGCCCCTATTGTGATCCAGCCGTCCAGTTTCATCGTTATTTCCACCTCATCTCTGGTCCTTAGCCATGTAGTGTAGTTCGCTACAAGACTGATGATGAAGGGAATCAAGATTAAGGTCAGTAGAATGGAAAGCGATTTCCAACTGAGCAGTTTCCATTCGCTCATATGTTGCCTCTGCCTTTCATGTGGGCGGTTTTCCGCATCTGCTGCCCACCATACTTTGCGCCCCTATGTGTGTATGTCCGATCGCGGTGCACGAGATGTACGCCGCGCAATTGAAATAATCCAACCCACCGCAAGCGGTGGGGCACCGGGCTATTATCGACTGGGCGCACAACTATTTCCTTGAGAGCTTCACGCGTGCGAAGGGCTGCAATTTGCCGCCTTCGTCGTTATCCATCACCCACTGCCAGGTGTCGGTGGCCTTGCTATGGATGAAAGTTGTATGGAACACGACGGTGTCACTCTTGTCTCTGAAGAGAAATGCGATCTCGTCACCGTTCGGTTTGGCACGACCAACAGACTGCGGTGTTACACCACCCCACACATCGATCCAGATACAGATATACTCACTGGTAGATTGGTCCCAACCAACATAAACTTCCGCTTCATATTCCGGTTGGCCACTTGCATTCTTCTGGCGCGAAACTTCATGGATTCTGACGTATTGGTGGTTTAACACCCACTCCGCCTTGATGTCGTGAACCGTTTCCTGTCCTGCGATCTTGCCTTGGAGAATCCAGTTTCCGGTCATTTGATCGAGTAGTGAATCCCGCAGTGTCGGTTGCTGTGCCAGCAAAGGAACAGAGATCACAGCGACTAACATGAAAAATGCCAAGAGTGTTTTCATGATAGTCTTAACCCCCCAGCGCTTTGCGGGTGAACTTGCCGCGCAACTCGGGGATGACGAATTCGCCGTCTTTGCGGATCAGGCGGTTGTCGAACCAGATTTCGCCGCCGCCGTAATCTTTACGCTGGATCAGCACCAAATCCCAGTGGATTGCCGACTGGTTGCCGTTGGGGGCCTCGTCGTAGCATTGTCCCGGAGTCAGGTGAATTGAGCCGTCGATTTTTTCATCAAAGAGGGTGTCCTTCATTGGCTCTTTGACCATCGGGTTGACGCCAATCGCAAACTCGCCGATGTAGCGCGCGCCGGCGTCGGTGTCAAGCAGTCGATCCATCTTCTTCTGGTCGACCGAATTGGTGGCTTTGACGATCTTGCCGTTTTTGAACTCGAAACGGATGTTCTCAAAGACGGTGCCTTCTTCAAGCGAGGGCGTGTTATAGGCGATCACGCCATTTATCGAATTTCGCACCGGAGCGGTGTAGACCTCACCGTCGGGGATGTTGCGATGGCCGTCGCACTTGACCGGTGGGATACCTTTGATCGAGAAAGTCAAATCGGTTGCGCCGGGGCCTTTGATGCGGACTTTGTCGGTGTGCTGCATTAGCTTGATAAGGGGATCCATCGCCTTGGACATCTTGGCGTAGTTGATACAGCAGACGTCATAGTAGTATTTCTCGAATTGCTCCTGCGGCTGCTGCGCCAGTTGCGCCATGGCGTCGTTGGGGAAACGGAGTACAACCCATTTGGTGCGTTTGACGCGTTGTTCGAGATGCACCGGTTTGTAGTACAGGGAATTGTACAGCTTCATCTTGGCGCCGGGAATGTCGCTCAAATCGAATGGGTTGCTTGAACCGCGGATACCGATGTAGGCTTGCGTCTGCTTCATCATCGAAAGATGGAACTTGGCGAACCCCTTGATCTGCTCCTCGGTGTTGGTCAGTAGGAACTGGCGGATGATTGATTCATCATTATAGTACCAAAAGGGGATACCACCGGCTTTGGTGATTTTGCGGATAACGGCTTTGCCCAACTCGAGAGTGGGGACGCCTTTCATTTCGACGTAGACAAGCTCACCCTTCTTGACCTGGCAGGAATAATTAACCAGGATGTCGGCGAGTTTGTCGTTGCGGGGATCAATCACGGAATACCTCCTGAATAGACAAGAATTTCTTACGCCGCAAATAACTGGGAGGAGGGACAAAAATCAATTATAATCTCCGCATGTTGAGGTTGGGTTACATCCGCGATTGGTCGATTTCGGCTGCCGCAATGCTCATGCTGCTGCTTGTGTCGTGCGCAAAGGATATAGCGCCGCCGGGGGGGCCGCCGGACACCAAGCCACCGACGATACTAGCAACTTCACCAGTGGAAGGGGACACATTGATTCCGGTAGACGCCAATATCCGCATCATGTTCTCGGAACGGATTCAAGCTAAGGCAGCCGCAGGTGCTTTGTTCATCTCGCCACCGCTCAAGGCCGAGCCACGCGTCAAGGTCAAGGGGGCGATGCTGATAATTGACCCTGCCATAAATTTCGAGCCGGACAAGACATACGTGGTGACAATCGGCGCGTCGCTGACCGATCAAGTCGGCAACCGCATGACGAGTTCCACGGCATTTGCGTTTTCGACAGGGAGACAGATCGATTCGGCAACTGTAAAGGGTATCGTTTACAACCAATTTCGCCCGGAGCCAAATTTCCGTGTGTTTGCTTATGAAATGAAGCCGTGGCTTTACGATTCTCTTTTTGCCATCGTGCCAGACTATATCACCGAGACCGGCAAAGATGGCCATTTCGAATTCAAGTACATGCGACCGGGGGAGTATCTGGTTCTTGGAGTAGAAGACAAAGACCGCGACAACAAGATCAACGGCGAATCGGAGCGGGTCGCGCTGCCGAATTCGACTGCTTTCGCCAAGAAGATCACCGAGCCGGCGACGGATTATTCCCTCTATGTCAGCAAGTACGATTCACTCAACTTCACATTCGCTAACTGTCATGGTATTGCCGGCGCGGTGACGATGGAGTTTTCCGGCGGCAAGTTGGATGCGGCGACAATCAATCCCGATTCGATCAGAATCAGCCCCCGCAACGGAGAGATATTCGCGCCAAAGACGGCGGTCGTGTTTGACCAGCAATCGGACAAGCTATATTTCTGGAGTGATCGCTTGCTACCTGACTCGTCGTTTTACATAAGGGTCAGCGGACTGCATAGCATTGAAGGGCGGCATCTGGATGGCGATACAGCGGCGTGTGATGTGCGCCTGCGCGAAGTTGATGCCGAGAAACCAACAGTCGTATCGCGCTCCCCGGCGGCCGATCGGTTTCTGATTCTGCCATCGGAAACTTTGAGCGTAGTCTATTCCGAACCGATAGCGATACAGACCGGCGCGGCCAAGATAGTGGTTGATTCAACACTCTCGATTGGTGTGCGGGCAGTCGCCGGCCTGGGAACGGAGTATAGCTTCATTCCCGATGACAGTTTGCCGGCAAATCGACGACTAAAGTTCGTCATGCAAAATCGAATGGTAACTGATCTATACGGCAATTCACCGGCAGACTCATTGTTCCAGTTCGATTTTACGGTTACGAGTCCTGACTCATTGGGACTCTTAACGGGGACGATTGAGAGTACTGACACGGTGACGTACTTGCTGCAGGGTCTCTATAAGAAGATGAAATACAGATTTTCGTATAGCGGTACCGAGCATTATCGCTGGCAATTGTATCCCGATAGTTACACGCTTTACGCGTTTGCCGATCAGAATCACAATCGCCGCTGGGATTTGGGAACGCTGGCCCCCTTGTCATTTGCTGAGCGGGGTTGGATTGTGGCGGATACGATCAAGATCAGAGCCAGATTCGAACGCGAAGGATTCGATCTCAATTTGAAGTAGCAGGAGTTGCGATATGTTTGAAGGATTAGGATTGCCGACCTGGGGGGTAGA
>CAIYYT010000094.1 GCA_903930455.1 uncultured bacterium
AAATCCCATTTGGTCCCAGATACTTCTGCGGCATTCGATACACACTGTCTGCAATCGCCTCTTTGGGAGAAATAAACTGCCAACCCTGGTTGGTATACCAGGTCAGCAGACTATCAAGATAGTCCGCGTTGAGTAGCGTCATATGTATCAGCAGGATGTGATCGACCGACCTGCCAACCTCGGCCATCGAGACCGAATCGAAATACGCAGTCCTCTCACGCATGTGTGCCAGATACACGGTGGCAATGGAATCCGCCTGGCTCTTATGGTGCAACTTCACCGCCTGGCAGTATTCGCGATTATACAACCAGTCATCATTATCAATGGTAACCAGCACGGATACGAGATTGTCCTTGCTCAGGTAATCTGCAATCGCTGATCGCTTGGCCTCAGTTGGTCCCTCATGCAGGTAGGGATAGCGAAAGTACTTGGTCTGGCCAACCCAGGGCGCAATCTCAGTCTGTCCATCGGCGATATCCTTCTCATACCAGTCTATTGTCGCGGTATTTAGGTCAGGATGAGTGCTGGTGTGATTGCCGATTGTATGACCCGCGGCGACGAATTCATCAAGCAGTTCTCGGTGATATGGCTTGATCCTGCCCCCGTTGACAAACCCAAACGCCGTGACGCCGTGATTTTTCAATGTTGCCAAGACCTTGCGAAACGCCTGTGATTCCTGCTCAGGCGTCAGGTAGACATTTCCTGATTGAAACGGCATATCGTCTATTGTGATTGCGACTTTCTTTTGCGATATCGGCTCCAGCACCGCCAGTATGGATATGGTCATTGCTATAAAGAAATACATGTCGCAATCCTATCGGCGTTAGTTGCAGTAACAGTCACCACTTCTCCCACCGCACATTCTCCGGCCGCCACTTGTCAATCGGCGGTTCATTATCTGCCGGCACACCGATCGGGATTACGTTTAACGGGATGACATCCTCCGGAATGCTCAGAATTTTTCTCACGATCTTGACCAATCCCATATCTGCGTACACTGCCGTCCATACCGCGCCGTATCCCAGCGCATGCGTCGCCAGCAGGATATTCTCCGTCGCCGCCGAGCAATCCATCATCCAGTATCTTTCGGCATACTGTGTATCCTTATGGGGCAACCCACATACTGCAATAGCTGCGCCCGCTTTGTCGAGCATCTTCGCATACGGCAGCGCCGCACAAAGAGTATCCAACGTTTCACGTTTCGTCACCACGACAAACGCCCAAGGTTGCACGTTGACTGCCGATGGCGCCGCCATACCGGCTTTGAGTATCGCCATCAGATCATCACGCGACACTGTACCACCGGTAAACGCCCGCACGCTCCGCCGCGTAGCGATTACCTCAAGTATTTCCGTTCTTCTGTTACTCATATTCTTCTCTCTATATCGTAATCTTCATCGTTGTGTTAGTTCTTGTCCAGAAGGGTAGGTCGAAACCTCCGTGGTTTCGATATGATTACTTCACTTTCCCACCGCCTGCCGAATGATCGTCTTCAATTTCTCCGGCGCCGTCTTGCGCGGATCGCTCAGATATATTTCGTGATGCTTCCCTTCCAACATATATCCTGACGCTTTGATAAACTCATGCAACACGGCAATCGTCGGTTGCTCAGCGCTGTATGGTCCCACGTGCAAGATTTGCGCCGCTTTTCCTTCTTTCCACTTCTCCAACCGCATACCCCACAGCGCCGGTAGTTCCTTCTTCTCTTTTGCGATCTTCAGCCCGTCGTTGAATATCTTCCGGGTCACAAACTCCGGCTGCATGATCATTGCCGTCCATTTCCAGTTGTGTTTGGCCTCGAAGTCAAACACGTCTTCGCCTCCCATCCACCAGAGACCTTCAAACGGCGGCACCGAATAATCCGGAAACTCCCCCGTCTTCTTCAGCATAAACTTGATCGTGTACGATATCGCATACAGCGCCTCAATCGCCTGCGGAAACGCCGGCGCCGTATTCGGATCTCCTTCGCCGTCCACCATGGCGAAATTCAACGCCGGCACATCTACAATCACCGGCTTCTCTTTTGCGCTATACAGCTCTTTGTACTGCTTTTTGAAATCGATCTTGTCCATCACATATCCTCAACGAGCGCAGTAATTCGAACGTGTCCTGTAACACTTGGGTCAAAACATTTGCCGCAAAATCTCATTTGTTGTTGTCACATTGGCAAACCCAAAGGCGAGATTGAGCAGACTGGCAACGTGCATCTCTTCATTGATGCTACCGGTACCATCGGCCGGGAAGAACACTCGATAATCCCGATAATAGGCGTCTCGCGCCGTCGATTCGCAACACATGTTGGTCATGATTCCCGCTATGACAATGTCCTCGATGTGTTGACAGCGCAGCACCGTCTCCAGATCCGTGTTATAGAACGCCGAATAACGATGCTTGAAAATCACCTTTTCATTCGGCAGCGGCGCGATTTCGTCATGCACTTCGCTCTCGGTGCTCCCTTCGACACACATGCCTTTCCACCACCATCCCATAATGCCGGCATCAATACCGTCCGGATGATGTACATGGCAGGTATATATCACCGGGCGGTTGTTCTGACGAAATGCCTCAATCAGCTTCTTAACATTCGGCAGAATACCCAACCCGCCGCAAGTGAAGGTCGGCGAAGCGGGATCGAGGAAGAATTTCTGCATGTCGACGATAAGCAGCGCCCCTCGCTCTTTGTTGAGCTTCATCGGGTGCTGGTTGAACGGCTCGATCGTCTTCAACCACCCTTTTGCCTTCTCGTCTATTGAATCAGTCCGCACATATGGTTCCATTCAGATCCTCCTTGATCCTCGTTTGATATGGTGCCCCAACGACTGAGCCTAGGCGTAGACCGTAACCCCCGCGCTTCCAACATTCTGACTCACTCCCTGACAACCAACCTCGCGCGATCCCTATTGAACGCACCAAAATAGCCCAGTGCCCCTCCACTCCAGTTTGTATTCGGATTGGCTGGAGTGGCATCGAAAGAACTGCCCCCCTCCTTATCTGCGACGACTTCGGAAAGAGTCACGAAATAGTCATACATCGTCTTGTCCATCGAGACGATCTCGGCCATCACAGTGTCACCAATCTGGTAGACGGCGTCAAAGTAGTCGTAATCAATGACATTGCCGTCGCTGAACTTGCCGTCGTACATATAGAAATCCGGGTAGAATAACTGATTTTTCCACAGTTTTATCCGGGCATAATCAGGCACGCCTTTTCGATCCCTGAAGAAAACATGCACCCGGTAACCCCTGTCTCTCTCGGGACCAAAGCCGTCCCCCTCCTGAAATCTCATGTGGAGGGAATCGACGTTCTTGGGCAAAGGCATTGTCGTTGAAGCTTCATAAACCTTACCATTGATCGTTACCGTCGCCAGATAGGTTCCTTGGAAGTCGCCTCGGACCCAGCGGTTCAAGTAAAGGCCCGGAACATTGATCTGCTCGAACATGGTATCAACCCGGCCAGTACTGTCGGAAATAACGATCAGAGCTCCGGAAACGGCTTCCCTCTCATTGGGCTTGTAGAAATCGGTAGTACGACTCACTTGGAAGTATGAGTCGTTATCCCAGTACGATAGATACCCCTCAATCACTAGTCGCGGCTCGGTATTCTTCAAATCCACCTGAATCTTGTCCTCGCACCCGCCTATCAAAGCCGCGAAGATCGCCAACAACAGAAGCACTATCTTCGGAATAATTGCATCTTTGTTCATCATCTTTCTCATAGTGCTTCCTAAAAAGCGAAATTGAACGTGACCGAAGGGAAGAACCTGAATAGTGCAATCCGCACCGCTTCCGTCTGAGTTGGGTTATCTTCTGACTGACGGAATTCAATGGCGTATGCGTTTCTTCTGCCGTAGGCATTAAACAGCGAGAAATTCCAACTCGATCTCTTCCCCTGTCGGGTAAAACTCAGATCCAGTCGATGATAAGCCGGCATGCGATAGCCGTTTCTCTCAGTATAGAGATTGATGACGTGGTCATCTACTATGTATTTGCCGCTCGGAAAGGTGACGGCGTTGCCGGTATAGTAAACCCAGGTGAATCCAAAAGTCCAGCGCTTGTTCAACTCATAGATGCCGACGACTTCAACGTCATGCCTCCGATCCTGTCGCGCCCGAAACCACTCCCCGTCGTCAATGGCATCGAATTTCTTCTGCGCCCTCGAAAGCGTATAACCCAGCCATCCGGTCAGACGGCCCTGCTTCTTCTTGACGAACAGCTCCATGCCGTATGCTCTGGCTTTGCCAAAAACCAGCTGTGATTCGACATTCTCGTTGAAGTAGATATCGGCTCCGTTCTTATAGTCGATTTGGTTACGCAGATCTTTGTAATATAGTTCCGCCGACGTTTCATACCTCCCTTCACCAAAATCCCGGAAATAACCGACCGCCCACTGGTCGGCAACTCCGGGCTTGACAATCTTCGTGCTCGGGTGCCAAACATCGAACGGAGTAGTCGTGGTCGATGTCGACAACAAGTGAAGGTATTGCTGGTTCCTCGCGTACGAAATCTTCACCGAGGTGACGTCGTTGAGCAAGTATCTGGCAGCCGCCCTCGGCTCGATAGCGCCATAGTGCTTAATGAGTTCGCGGCGTCCGTAGCTCTGAGTATCTACCGGATCTCCGTCTTGATCGAAGCTGATAACTTCACCCGGTCCCAGCAGAGCGAAGCTGGAGAAACGAAGGCCATAATCAAAGCTCAGGCGTGGCGAAGCCGTCCATTCATGGTTGACGTATACTGCGCTCTCGATGGCGTACTTTCTCTTGATCTTTAACTCGTTGACAGAACTCCCTGTGGCCTTTATCTCGCCTGGCAGAAACGTGTGATACGTCGTTTGTATTCCGAACTTAAAAGTATTTCTTGAGTCGGCAAAGTATTGAAAGTCGTTCTTTGCGCTTATATCCTCAATCGCGGAATGGATGTTTACGAGCTCATCACCGTTGGTGATACCAACCTTGTAGCTATAATGACTGTAAATCAACGATGAATTCAGGAAGAGCTTGTCGTTAAAAATATGGTTCCATCGGATCGTGCCGGTAGCGTTACCCCAGTCGATTCCGAACTCCCCCTTATAACCCAGCGCATCCTTGCCGAAATATCCCGACAAAAACATTCGGTCGTTCTTCCCCAATCGATAATTTGCCTTGGCGTTGAGATCATAGAAGTAGAGGCGCGATTTGCGTATGGCCTCGTTCGATGATCCCTTAAGGAAGAGATCAAAGTAGGTCCGTCGTCCCGAGATCATGAACGAACCTCTTTCTTTCGAAAACGGACCTTCGATTGCCAGACGGGACGCTATCAAACCGATACCGCCGGCAGCGCGGAAGCGCTTGGAGTTGCCCTCTTTCATTCTTATGTCAAGCACCGAGGACAGGCGACCACCATACTCCGCGGAAGCCGAGCCCTTGATGAGCTTCGCGTCCTTTACGGCGTCCGAATTGAACACCGAGAAGAAACCCAGCAAGTGTGAAGAGCTATAGACAATCGCCTCGTCGAGAAGAACTAGATTCTGATCGGCGGCGCCCCCTCTGACATAGAAATCGCTGTTCCCCTCACCTCCCTCTTGAACTCCGGGCAAAAGTTGGATTATCTTCAGCATATCCTGTTCGCCAAACAGAACCGGAACCATTCGTATTTGAACCGGGTCTATGTTCAACGAACTCATTTCGATTGACTTGGCGTTTTCGCCCGCCCTTTCAGCCGTAACTACGACGGAGTCCATTATCACGGGTCTGGCGACCAATTCAACATCTAGTCTGACGTTTTTATCTAAAGTAATCGTCACTTCTTTGGCGTCGTAGCCCACGTGACTGTATCGGATAACATGTTCCCCCGGTGGCAAGGTTAGTGAGTAGAACCCGTAGCTATTTGCGCTCGTGCCCACTCCTTCGCCCTTTGCCTGAATCGACGCCCCGATCAATTCCTCGCCATTCCCGGAATCCCGGATATGTCCGCTGAGCGTCACTTTTCCGGAAGCCCTCACCGCGCTGGTTAGGAATCCCAGAATGACAATTAGGATAATTCCTCGGATCATCTATGACTTCGATCCAGCACAGCTGCTCTTCGCCTGCTCGCTAGATCGGATACCCCACCCGCACGGTTGGTTTCTCTTCACATGCCCCTACTTCTCCTTCACATCCACCATCAGCTTCTCAATAATCTCCATGGTTCCCACACCATCCGCCTCGGCGTTAAACGACGTCACAATCCGATGGCGCAGCACCGGCTTGGCAACCGCCTTGACGTCTTCGACCGATGGCGTATACCGGCCGTCCAGAATCGCCCGCGTCTTGGCCCCCAAAATCAAATACTGCGACGCTCTCGGTCCGGCTCCCCAGGTCACCCAGTTGGTGATATAATCAGCCACACCCGCTTCATTGCGTCGCGTCGCCCGTACCAGCTTGATCGCATAGTCAACCACATGATCCGACACCGGCACTTTGCGCACCAGCTGTTGCAGTACGCTGATCTCCTTGCCGGTCATCACTTTGTTGACATCGTAATGCAATACCGCCGTCGTTGACTTGACAATTTGGTGTTCTTCTTTGTAGGAGGGGTAGTCCACGAAGATATTGAACATAAACCGGTCAAGCTGCGCTTCCGGCAACGGGTAGGTCCCTTCCTGCTCGATCGGGTTTTGCGTCGCCAATACAAAGAACGGTTCTTCCAATGTGTGGGTCTGCCCCGCCGCTGTTACCTCATGCTCCTGCATCGCCTGCAACAACGCCGCCTGCGTCTTCGGGGGTGTACGGTTGATTTCATCCGCCAGCACGATATTCGCAAACACCGGCCCCTTGACAAACTTGAAATCCCGTTGTCCGGTCGACTTGTTTTCTTCCAGAATCTCGGTGCCGGTAATATCCGATGGCATCAAATCGGGGGTAAACTGGATGCGGGAGAATTTCAGGTCAAGCACCCGCGCCAGCGTCGATATCAATAGCGTCTTCGCCAATCCGGGTACCCCTACCAACAGGCAATGACCGTTCGATAGGAGGGCGATCAGCAACTCTTCGATCACCTGATCCTGCCCGATAATTACCTTGGCGATTTCCGCTTTTATCCGGCTGCGCGCTTCTTTGAGTCGTTCCACCGCCTGCAGATCGGCAGCATCCTTCATATTCTCCGTCATCAAATCCTCCGAGGGTCAGTAAGCCAAATAATGAATTTATACCGATCAACGTTGCGACAGCCGCAATTGTTTTCGCTTTCTCACCGATGAGATTCCTCTCATCATATACCGATGCCCCAGGACGCGACATAATGTCAATCGACCTGCTAGCATATAGCGGCCTGGGATTCCATCCACCACTGTGCCGTGGTGGGCTTTCCGCTACTTACTTAGAATAACTTGCGACCGGCTTATTGTCAACCGTGCGGCTGGAATAGATCGTGGTAGGACTTATCTGAAGAAAATACTCTGTCTTGGCATTCGCTGTGAACGGCTCCGACTTCAGGAATTTCAAATCCCCCGGCACCATCTTGCTTAACAGCCCCGTAACTGTCATAAATCCAGAAGGTCCACCGTTTAATGCATAGTCTGGAATTTGATACCCCGTTGGCGCGCTTACAGCCCCTGTGTCTTTGTAGTAGATGCCATTGACATGATAGCAGTCTTTCAACCCCAACATCCGCCCAATCCGTCCCCACGTCAATGTCTCCACACCGATCATGGCGCTGTCCCCTTCCAGCGGCACCATTTGGGCGCCGAACTGCAGATTTTGATCGGTCGACTGCACTATCATGCGCGGCGTGCGAAACTCTTCAAAAAGAAACCCAACTCGCACCTCCGGAACCGACTCGTCGAACGGTATAAACTTCTCGATCTCCGTGCAGAACCAATAGGAGCCTTGCGAACTGATAATCAGCGCGATGCCCGCTCCGGCGAGGATGGCGTCACGATAGGAACCTTTGGCGCGAAAGTAGACCGATGAACTCACTGATATCTTTATTCGTCCGGCCACCGAAACAAAGACTAAGATCAAGCATCCCAGTCCTGCAAGGAACAACACCGTGCCGCCAAGTAGGAAAAAAGCGCCCAAAATCCCGCCTCTTTCTGAAAGATTAAGCACGCTAAGATCAAGCTGTTGTGGATAACCCTTAAATCAACCTCTTAAGTTGAGGTCTTATTGTGTTGCCAATAAACGGATTATCCGAATATCCACATTGTGACAACACTTATCCACAACCGCCGTACCCGTCGGGCTTCTTAGCCTGTTGGCTTCTTCTCCATCATCTTATCGGCTTTTATCTCCCCCTCTTTTACTCCTTTCATCTGACAGGAGCCGTGAAATATCGCACCTTGTTCAATGACAATGTTTTTCGTCGACACATCCCCCAGCACTTTCGCCTTCGCCTGCATCTCAATCTTCTCGCTCGTGCGAATATTGCCAACTACTGTGCCGGCGACAGTCACCATCTTGGCGTCAATATCCGCCTCAACGTCACCAGTCGCCCCAATCGACACGGTTTCATCGCAGATGATTTTCCCCTTGATTCTGCCATCTATCCTCAGGGTACCCTTAACTTCCATATCGCCGGTAAATACACTGTCTTTGCCGATTATCGTGCTTAGATTCTCCGCCATCGTCAAGTCTCCTCTATTTGCGCTTATCAAGATAATCTTCAGGATTGATCGGTACGCCACCCCTTCTGATCTCATAATGCACGTGGGGCGCCGTGCTAACTCCGGTGCTCCCCGAGATTGCTATCGTCTCGCCAAACTTTTTGACATCTCCGACTTGCACCAGAAGCGAGTCGTTGTGTCCATACATCGTCTCCAAATCGTCCGCGTGTGACAGAACGACCTTCCAGCCGAAGGTCGAATCCCAGCCGGCATAGGTCACCACACCGTCGGCTGTGGCAATCACTGGTGTACCTCTGCTGACGGCCAGATCGATCCCCCAATGCCGCATCCGTGGGTTTTCATCGTCGGGCCTAAACGACCGCGAGATGTACCCTTTGACCGGGTAACCGCTGGGAGTCGGATGTGCGTGCGAATCCTGTGCGACGCTGGCATTCTGCCTCACTGGAGTATGGTAGTTGCCCACCACCTGACTGTCCAAAGACGACAGACCCACCGCATTCAAATCTATCCCGGCCAACTCCGTCATCTTCTTCAGCATCACGCGGTAGTTTGCCAAATTTTGCTCCAATTGGTCAACCTTGTTGGTCACGCGCCGAAGCTGTTCCACCTCTGTCACCAACCGCGCTCGCTCCATAGAATGATTGAGTAGTGTGGTATAAGTCGCCAGCACTACCAGAAGCGCCACAACTAAGAGTCCCAGCACACCCAGAATGATCTTGAAGGTTGTCTTCGAGAATTTGATCGACACCGGGCTTCTGCCGGAGTCGGAGATGATCATCACTGTAACGTGACCACCGTGGGTCGACATCAAATCACGACTCCCAGAAGCTCGAGAATGCGGGTCAGATCCTCATCACCATAAAACTGTATCGAAATCTTCCCTCGCTTGAGTCCGCGCTGTATTGTTACCGCCGTACCCAGTTTCTGCTTCAAAGCATTTTCCGCCGAAGCAATCTCCACCGGACGTGATTTCACTTTCAGACTCTTACCGCGACGCCGTTTGATCGGACCATAGATAATCTCTTCGATCGCGCGCACCGAAAGATCTTCTTCCAGTATCCGCCGCGCCAGCAAAAGCTGTTCTTTCTCGGATTGCAGCGCCAGTATTGCCCGCGCATGCCCTTCACGCAATTTGCCATGGGCGATCTTGTCTTTGATCTCGTCCGGTAATTGCAGCAGCCGTAGCGTGTTGGCAATCGATGATCGGTCTTTGCCAATTCTCCCTGCCAGTTCCAATTGCGTCACACCAAATTCACTTAACAACCGATTGTAACCGTGTGCCAGCTCCAGCGGATTGAGGTCATCCCGCTGCAAGTTTTCGATAATCGACACCTCCAGCATTTCTCGATCGCTCAAATCCCCCACCACCATCGCCGGCACCTGCTCCAACCCTATTCTCTCTGCGGCGCGAAAACGTCGCTCACCGGCAACCACTTCATACTTGCCATTGGCCTTCCGCACAATGATTGGCTGCAGGATTCCCCGCTGTTCCATCGATTCGGCAAGCTGCGCCAGCTTTTCCTCTTCAAAGAACTTGCGCGGCTGATTAGCATTGGGGAC
>CAIYYT010000095.1 GCA_903930455.1 uncultured bacterium
ACCTTCTTGATTTCGGTTTCGATTTCGGACTCGGAATACTGTGCGTCGGTGATAAATGTGGTTTCGTAAAGTCGCAAGATTTACCTCCCTCCGGACTATAGTTGAAACCATAGGTCTTCCGGCTTCACCGAAAGACAGGGACGGCTATAAGCCGTTATACTTGTTCATCGCGTCGGTCAGTCCTCTGTAGATGACTGTCTCGACGCAAGAGACTCCCAATTTAATGAACTCATCAAGAATGTCAACCTCTTCCTGCTTGAATTGTTCCAGGACAAAATCCTCGGCAGTTACTCCTTCCGGCTGCGGCCCGATGCCCATACGCATACGGGGGAAATCATCGCCCCCGACATGCTCAATTATCGAGGCAAGACCGTTATGACCGCCGTCCGATCCGGAAATCCGTACACGAACCTTGCCAAAAGGGAGGGCAAAATCATCGCAGATGACCAGCATTTCCCGGGGCAGCAACTGGAGGCGTGGTAGCAGAGCCGCAACAGCTTTGCCCGATAGGTTCATGAATGTCATCGGCTTAGCGAAATAGACCTGTTCACTGCGCAGCCGCAAAGTGGCCAGATGGTAGTCTGCCTTTTGTTCGGTGAACTTCCCTCGTCTCTTGTCCACGACCTTGTCGACAACAATGAATCCGAGATTGTGCCGGGTAAAAGAATACTCCTTTCCCGGATTGCCAAGACCTACGATTAGTTTGATCATGCCATATGTAAAGGTTTTGAGGGAATTACGTCAAGGTTAATCTGACCACTTCGAATGGCTGAAAGAGAACATGTATGGAAACCGCAAGGGGTTCGACCTGCGCGATTCGCTGAGCAGGCGTAGCCTAAGAGACTACTTGATCTTCAGGGCCTTAGCGAATTCGTCAACTATCTTGCCAAACACCTTCTGATAGCTGTTTCCGCTCGCAGTGAATTGGCCAGCGAACATGACGGTGTGCGCATCCTCATTGCTCAGCGTCAGTTCACCTGCAACAGAGATTTCCGCGTCAACACTGATATCGCGGGGGTCCACTACCCCCTTGGAAAACAGCGGGAGTCTGGGCAAGTTTCTGCAAGCATATTTTATGACTCTCGCAGCGATTGAGAACGCGGTGCTCGTGTCTGATGTCTCGCTCATGAAGCGAGCATCTAGGTGAAGCTTGCTACTAAGTCTGTCGCGCAGTTTCTGTTCGAACCATGAATATGCTTCCGGCAGCGGTTCGGTGCTCTCACGATCCCATTTGGCGAACTCGGTGACCGGATGCCGAATCAGGCAGGAAGCACCCTCCGGCAGTGGCTGTTCCAGAGCGCTGCAGATCGTGACGCTGGATTTTGTGCCTGCCGTACACACACTGCTGCATACCAGTAATCCGCACAGCAAGAAACCTATAGTGGATCTCAAGATCATCGTAGCGTCCTATGACAAAGCCAATTGTGGACTTCTCCCGCCCGCGAAACGGCTGTCTACGTTCGAGGGAGATTGCAAAAGCCAGTCACCTGGCACTCGGTATCCCCAGCCTGGTTGCGACATGACCACTACCTTCGACTGGCCTCACCCTGACTCTCTTTTCCTAGCCCGCTGTGTCGATAATAAACTCGACGACACCATTCTTGTCAACAACGAAATTGCACGGGTCAAGTAGCATAGAGGCCCGACCTACAACTCTGAGTCACCCCCCAAAGAGCCGATCTATAAAACCCCGTTTGCTGATTCGTTCTACATGGAATGATCGCCTCTGCAGAAAATCGGCCAGAGCGCGGGCGCGATCGGCGTACTTGGCGCCTTCCAGATATCGGAGCAACCGGCTTTCCACATCGACCAGACTTTGGATCCGTTTCTCGGAGTCGTGGGCGATCATTTTTTCGCAGAGCTGTCCCAGTTGCTGCGTCAGTTTCTTGCGATCCCGATCTCGTGTGACCGGATAGAGCGATTCCAAAAACGCTCGCCGATTCTCGCGGATATTCTGACGCACTTCAAAGACGTTGCCGCCGGAGTATGGAAGTCGCGAAGTCATCATTTCCAGCATCAGCAACCCAAGCGTAAAGACGTCGGAGCGTCGGTCAGCGTAACCGTCCCGAAGCAATTGTTCGGGGGCTTGATAGACACGCGTATCATAAGGTAACTCCAGGCGGGCGGCGTCGCAAAATACCGCTATGTCGAGCACGCCAATATCGGTCAACCTGACCTCACCATTGGGAGAGATCAGCACATTCTCCGGCTTGAGATTGCGATGCAACGGCACCAGATTTCCCAGTCCAGGAGACGGATGCACGCCGTGGATTTGACTCAGCCCCGCAATGATCTCCATCGCGATCAACGCCGCCAAATCGGGATGAAACGGCGCATCGTTCTCAATCAACGAACGGAGGCTGATCGATTCGAAGTACTCGTATTCAAAGATCAGGATGCCATCATGTACGGTCGCGCCGGTCATTCGCAGGAGGTGGTCACCTGTGTACTGCATCTGTGCCGTTTTAGCGCGCTGGTAAACGTCGCCGACTCCCGCGAGTTGACAGACTCGTTTACGCAGCACTTTCAGCCGCACCGAACGGTTGCCATCGAGACGCGTGGCGCGATACGAGAAACTGATTGGACCTTCGCCGATCAGGTTTTTGTCGAGAATGTAGTTCTGGAATCGTTCCGGTAATTGCGGGTCATCCAGCGCCGCGAAGTCGGCGGCATGATATCGGCTGTGATCGTAGTCGGACACAAGTGTGACGATATCGAATCAGATTTGAAGTGGCAAGGATTTTGTAGGGGCAACCTTGGCGGTTGCCCCTTTGGCTTCTGAAAGGCTATTTACAATTTTCACACGGCGCGGGGCCGCCGGAGAAGATGTACGCTAGCAGATATACTATGTCGCTGATATCGCAGGCGCCGTCGCAATTGACATCACCGCCGTGGATGTCAATCGGCGCAACTCCGCCACTAAAGACGTACCTGATGACATAGACTATGTCGGAGATGTTAATACTGCCGGAACCGTCAAAATCACCGCAATCGGTCGCTTTGTTAGTGATGTGAGCAGTGATCAATGCATCGTGCCAGTCGGTGGTCTCCACGTACTCGAGTTGACCTGTACCCTGATATGTGAACCAGACGCCATTACTATATGGCTGGCTGAGATCACCCAGAATCAGTATCCGTGTGTACGTGCCGTCATAGTTGGTGTACCGTCCCCAACCGACTTGCGGAATGAGAAATGTTGGTGTGACATTCCCCCTTATGAGCATAAACGCGCCCGCAAGTGGTAGGTTACAGTTCACAACCACACTGTGATTTGTCGAATCCTGCAGGAAGTAGGCGTTTACACTTGCCTCAACTGCTCGCTTGGGGAAAGGCGGGGCATCGCCAATGATAATTCGATCCAAGTATACCGCATCCTGATAAGTCAGGACTTTGCCGTCGGCATTTACATCGGAAGCGGCTATCGCTCCGTCGCGGCCAAGAGTCGGAAGAGCATCCAGGCCCCGCAGGAAATAGTTGAGGTAGATAACCAGATCGGCGATCTCATTGGCAATACCGTTGAGGTTGAGATCGCCACGAGCGTCGATAGAGTCTACAGCGAGGATATCAACACCACCATTGTAAAAATCCACAGCGGTTTCCGGATGCTTGCTTGAGAAGTTCAAACAATCGGGACTGCCTTCAATCCCCTGCCAGCCACCGTAACCAGGATGGCCGGTTATGTCATTCTGAGAGCCATAGTCGTAGACTCCGTGACTGATATAGAGAGTGTCACCGCTGATCGACGAAAGAGCGTTGTCGCCGCAATCGAGCCAATAGAAACTGATTGGGACGAAAGCGCCGCTGTAAGTTCGATTGTCTGTAACGATGAACTCCAAAGTCGCCAGTTCGCCCGAAAGGCCTGAGAAGAAACAGCTGGGATGGGTGTCGCCGTTGTTTGTCTCGGCAAGGGCTACAAGGCGTAAAAGACCGGAAGGACAAGGGCCACCACAGTTGCCCTGCCCCCCAAATCGATAGGTGAAATACTCCCAACCGCAGGAGTCAATCAACGTACCGGGTGTCACTTCTCGGAAGTTCAACGCGGACGCGTCGTAGGCGATCAGAAGATCAAATCCCCCGAAACTGCGCAAGCTTGCGAGGTTGTCAATTGTGACGTCGATGTACGCGTAATGTCCCGGCAAGCCGAGATCGACTTTGCTGATGCGTACAGTAGTATTCGCCGCCTGTGCCGGTTGACTCACCGACGAGAAAAGTGCGAGGACAGCGCAGATGGCTGCCGTGATTCTGCAAAAGTGAGAGAAACGCTTAGACATAAAACTTCCTCCAAGTAGGTTGTTCTTTGAGTTAGTGTCTAAAACGTTAGCGAAGAGTCTATCTGGTGCTAACTTTCAATACAAGTGAGAAATACTGGTGTTGCCCTGTCATTCGTAACAACTTTGTCAATAGTTGTGGGAAGCTGGGGATTATGTCAAGTGAAAATTTGACTGTCCACACTCATTTGTGTGGCCAGTCTTCTAATCACTGGTGCGATGGTTCAGCTACCAAAAAAGAGTGGCAGTAGTTCTACTGCCACACCGCAAACCAATCAGGAGCTGATTTATCTGATCGTGCTAAATGTCGCCTCGCAGCTCAGGGATGCTGTCTTCCATCTGGTCATACAAATTCTGCACATCATCCGCCAGCATCTCCAGCTTGTCGGCTTTGGCCTCAAGACGATCCGCCTTGGCTTCTATCTTCGCCGCCTTGCGATCGACATCTCTTTCAAGATCATCGCTGGTATAGCTGGTGAACAGCATATTGACAACGCCCGTGAGTGCTGCAGCGGCAACGCCGACACCTTGCGCACCAATGGCGGCGCCTTCGAGACCAATAGCTTTGGCGTCCGTTACCAGTTGCTGGGTCTTTTCATAAAATTCCCCAACCAATTTCTGTTGATCGGCGTTCAACTTGACCAGGCTTCCATCTACACGGAGTTCGTAACGCTCATTGATTTCTACACGCCGTGGCGTGCCAGAGTCATACTTGATAACAACCTTTTTTCCCTTAAAATCAATGCTGCGCGAACCGTCGTCCAGAAGGTCCGTCGACACGGAAACGCTACGACTGTGACTGGTGGAACTGTGATAATGTCGGGAATGGCCGAATGCCACTGAGGGCACAGCCAACAGTGCAGCCAATAGAACGATAGAGAATGCTTTCATGTTACCTCCGCAACAATCGGTGTACCAGTCATGACTACGGATTTGTCGGCCCAAAGTTTCATTCGGAGGTTCGGGCTGGAGAAATCGGCGTCTTGACAGGACTCCAACTTTCGCTGGAGTGACACGACCACCCACACCACCGCAATTAGTCCCCTGCTGGTTAGTCCGAGCCACAGGGGTTCGGAGCTACGAGACTATCGTCCTGCTCCGGTTCTAATCCGTCGAATTCGCATGAGTGGAATTGTCCCAGTTATATAAAGCAAGCCGATGATGAGTGACACGAGCGAAGAGACGATCTCCTGCGGTGGTACGCTATACTCAATCAGTCCGAATCTTCCCAGAACCTCGGGGAATAATGCGAGTCCACGCAGCGTGTAGATCGCGCTGATTGACAGCAATCCTGTGCGCAATAGAGGGAGACGTCGGAATCGTCCGCCGCCGGACAGACCGTAGAGTCCAAACAGCGCAAAGACAGCAATCATAAAGAGCATAAGAAAATAGACGAGCGGGTCATGATCGCGCAACATCTGGACGACGTCCGGAGGCGCGCCGTAGTATTGGCTCAAATCAGCGGAGAAAGACAGGACGACGTGGAACGCTGCCACTCCCATGCTGAGAAGACCGGCAACGGTAAGTAAGCGTTTAGGATTCATATCACCTCGAATTAATCATGGCAACAGAATCTAATTGATGGGTGATTCATCCGCAACAGGCGAGGACGGCTGTCGGGCACGACAAAATCCACAAGATGGGACACTGTGCCGCTGTCAAAGAAGCAGGAGCAAGATGGGTAGCATGATGTTGTCATGTCTTCTCTGGTGGCGACCATATTTCTCAGTCAGGTAGCTTATTGCTCGACTGATTGGAAGGAGGATTAATCATGTTTCGCTCGGTGTTGATCGGAATCGCTGTCCTAGCGGTAATGGTGGCCCAGCACAAGGCTACGGGAACTGAGCCCGATAACTCGCCAATCGACGGCAACTGGAACTGGGTTCGTTCCTGCAGCAGCATTTCTGGTGACTGCGAATATCCTGACTCTAACCACCCCTACCAGACACTGTGGTTTTTTGGGGATTCCAGTTACGTGTGGTACGTCGGCGGCGAGCGGTACGCCAGTGGAAGCTGCCATCTCGAGGTTCAAGAGGTAGCACCGGGCTGCACGGCAAAGGTTGTCGCTTTTGATTTTACTTCCCCCAGCGGGTTTCCGTATAGCATCATCGATTTTGTCAGCCGCGACTCACTAATCCTCAGTGATCCTTGCTGGTACGGACTTACGTGCGTCTACCATCGAATTTGGTGGGAATTCTGAGCACGGGTTGATGTACCGCGAGAATCCGAGGCGCAGGGATTCTGACCTACGAGACTCCTTTAGTAGCCGAGTTCTTTCAATATCCCTCCGAGCCTTCTCAGCCTTTCGCTAAGCAATTCGTCATCTCTTCTCAATTGAGTGTCGAAGATTTCCAAATCCTCCTTGATGTGACTATTGCCTTCGCAAAGCCCGATTCTCATCGCTGCACCCTGGAGCGGGATTGCGTTAAAAGTCTTTTCTCTTAAATGCTCGTCAGTGCTCTTCTTGTATCTCTCCGCAAAGAATTGCTTGGACCTGCAGATTAGAATCGCGAGATCGAGGACTCGATGAAGTGGCAACTCTTCGGATTGCCGCGACCATTTTTCACCTGTGTATCTCCAGACTTTGGCGGAAATGTCGGGATAGCGTTTTCTATCTCCCCATTGGGCGATTCCTAGTGAGAGGCCTTTTGCATCTGTGTCATCAGAGTATCGCCCATCAATTTCGGAGTAATTGTTCACGACAATCACTGGTTTGTGCTTAAGCCCTTCTGGAACTCTCGTTGGATCGTCTGTCACTTGAAATCTCCTTGCTAGTTAATTACTACGTTAGTACGTTACTACACTACTAAGCTAGAGACTAATTGTCAAGTTTTTTTCAGGAATCTGGCAAGGCTCGGCATCGCGTCCAGCGGGCGCGTCTGAGATACACCCGCTAAGTCCGTTTCGAGCATGACCTTCCCCCCGTCGGCATTCGCATGATTGGGATAGCAGGCAGGATCAAAAAAAACACCAGCTTGGCGGGGTATCGGTGTGTCGGGTTCCGCGTTTCACTGGGAACTGGACTTACAAAACTGAATGAACAACCCACCCGATGCAAGGCTCTGGGTAAGGTACAAATCAAAGTTGGATACGGGGCTATTCGGACCGCTTGGCACGAATCCGGACACACCCTCGGGTATTCAGCACTATCGATGCCATGAGCATCACGATGCCGAGCCCAAGCAGAAACCCCTCTGTGAAATCATAGTTACCAGAATGCGTACCGCTGATTCTGCTCAGGATTATTTCCAACGCGACAGCCGCCATGCCAAGCGCCATCATCCAACGGCCTGATGTCTCATTCAGTTTCTTTCGAAGCAGCATTCCATCAACTCCAACATTCGGTTTCTAACACCCCTATACGATGCGGCAGGCCTCAAGTTTCGTCTTCTGGAATAGCCTTGAAATTGAGTCACAGAAGATGTTGTACTTGACATTTTCTTGACGGCGGAATAACCATAAGCAACTGGATAGTCGGAGTATGCACGAAGAAAGAGAGATAAACGTGAAAAGAATATTGCTGTTATGTCTGTTTGTATTGGTGGTCTGCACTGTCACCTTCGCTCTAGATCAGAAGTCGTTGGTCGGCGTGTGGAATGGTGAGGTGAACTTCTCCGGGATGAAACTGCCGCTTTCCTTCAACATCGCCGACACGACCGGCATCCTGACGGCAACCATGGACAGCCCCAGTCAGGGGGCGTTCGGCATCCCGATGGACAGTGTGAAGGTCAATGGCGATACACTCCGCATTGTTACCATTGGCATGTCGGGAGAGTACAAAGGCGTGGTGACTGCGGACGGTCACCGACTCAACGGCACCTGGTCTCAGCGCGGAATGTCGCTGGAGTTGAACCTGGAGAAGGGCGAAAAAGCTGCCTCAAGGGCTGCCCGCCCGCAGGAACCCAAGAAGCCGTACCCATATATTGAAGAGGAAGTCACATTCGAGAACAAGAAAGCAGGCGCAGTACTCGCCGGGACTCTCACAAGACCGGACTCCGGAACATCGTTCACCACGGTTCTCCTGATCACCGGATCAGGTCCGGAAGACAGGGATGAAAGCGTGTTTGGCCACCGGCCGTTCTTGGTGCTGGCAGACTATCTGACACGACAGGGAATGGCGGTGCTTCGAGTTGACGATCGTGGTATCGGCAAGTCCACGGGAAGCTCCAAAAATGCGACATCCGAGGACTTTGCAGAAGACGTCAGGTCTGGCATCGCGTATCTCAAAACCCTCAAGTACGTCGATCCTAAGAGAATCGGACTGATCGGGCACAGCGAGGGGGGACTGATAGCTCCCATGGTGGCGGCGAAATCGCCGGATGTCGCTTTCATCGTCCTGATGGCCGGGCCAGGCATACCGGGTGACACGCTGATGAAGCTTCAGGGGAAACTGATCGGTCTGGCAGAGGGACAGGATCCGAAGCTGGTGGAGGCGAACTCACGTCTTCAGGGGATGATGTTCCGCGTTGTGGCAGAAGAATCGGACACGATAGTGGCCAAAAAGAAGCTGCGTCAGGTGCTTGAAGACTGGAGTTCAAGCCTGGACTCGAATACGGCAAAGGAGGTGGGAAAGCCCGATTCCTTGCAGGTGATGATGCAGATCAAGCAGGTAATGTCACCCTGGATGAAATTCTTCCTGACCTACGACCCGGTCCCAACTCTCAAAAAAGTCAAATGCCCCGTGCTGGCGATTAACGGATCGAAGGATTTGCAGGTTCCGCCTGACTATAACCTTCCACCGATTGAGCAGGCGCTGAAAGCCGGAGGCAACACTCATTACAAAGTCGTCAAGCTTGATGGGTTGAATCACTTGTTCCAACACTGCAAAACGGGTGCGGTGACCGAATATGGCTCGATCGAAGAAACATTTGCTCCCGAGGCTATGGAACTGATAGCGAGTTGGATCAAGTCGACCGGTAAGTGAGGACGCGTCGAAGAGGAGAGTCGGTGGGGTAGGCATTTTTGCCTGTCCCGCCGGACTGACACCCGACACAAGGCTCTGGATGGGGTACAAACCAGAGTGGGCTACCGGGCTGAGAGGTGATAATTGGCAAAAGTGATTTCTTTGATAGCGTGTTTGTTGATTGCGCTTGGTGCATGCGCGCCTTGTGGCGGGGACACGACAGCGGTAATTTCTGACATTTCCGGACGATTCCCCGACGATCCCTCCCTCGACAGTCTTATATCGGGGTACTTGCGGGATGTCGATTCTACAAGTGTCAAGCACATCATACAGGAGCTTGTGGGCTTCAAAACGCGCTTCATGCTGGCTGAGAACCGAAAGGAAATCGCTTTCTGGATCAGGGACAGATTCAAATCCTATGGTTATGAAGACGTGGTCATAGACTCTTTTCGGAACAAGGTGGAGTTTCCGCTAGGATCGAATACCTTTCACGCCACCTGGCAGTACAATGTCGTCGCCACTTTGAAGGGTAGA
>CAIYYT010000096.1 GCA_903930455.1 uncultured bacterium
GCACCGACTTCGTAAGTGCCGTCAGGCAACTTGGCCGAGCGGACTACCTGGCAGACCGCGGTCAACTCGGAATCGATATCATTTTCGTAGACACGCAGAAATTGTGGGTGCTGTTTTTTCCAGCGCGGGATTGTGATCGTCATCTTGAACATCTCTTCTTTGCGATATTCGCGGTTGGCAACAAACATCAACCCCCCCGCTCCGATATTGCGTGCCTCCCCCAGGGTCTCAGTATCGGCCTTGGCGGCAAAGAGTATCTTCTGGGCGGTCAGTTTGCAGTGAGCCGGAATGCGGACAAACTGACGACGGTTCTTAACTGCTGGTTTTGTGCTTGTGACTGTCATATTCTAAATCCCCGAGTCGGAACGGTATTTCCAACCCCGTTGAAAAATGATCAACGACGTGCAATTGCAAACGCCTACGCCTGAACCATGGCCATAATCCAGCCAACATTCATTTTATCGGAGTCTGACACAGCTTTTTAACCGCCTCAACGGCAGTATTTTCTTGATCAACCGAACGGGAAAGTGTATCGTATAAGGTTGTGTTATGACTGCTGAACGTCTTCCCAAGCCCAATTGGCTCAAAGTCAACGCGAACTTCTCAAGCGGTTACCGTCGTGTGCGCGGATTGCTGGCAGAGCATGAACTCCATTCGGTTTGCCAGGAAGCCAATTGCCCAAATATGGGGGAGTGTTTTGAGGCGGGCACGGCGACATTCCTGATTCTTGGGGATGTCTGCACGCGTGGCTGCGGCTTCTGCGACATTCTCAAAGGCAAACCCCAGATGTACGATCTGGATGAGCCGGAACGTCTGGCGAGCGCGGTTGCCAAGCTTCGTCTGAAGCATGTGGTGATTACTTCGGTCACGCGAGACGATCTCGATGACGGCGGGGCTTCAATTTTCGCTCAAACGGTCTGCAAGTTGCGGGAGTACGATTCCAACATTCAGATCGAACTCTTGGTCCCTGATTTTCAGGGCTCCAAGTCGGCGTTAGACCAGGTACTTAATTCCGCGCCCGACGTGTTCAACCATAATATCGAGACCGTACCGAGGTTGTATGATACAGTGAGGCCAAAGGCGGACTATCGCCGCAGCTTGTCGATCCTGCGTTACGCAAAAGGTTCCGCCAAGGTCAAGCTAGTAAAATCAGGCATTTTCGTTGGTATCGGCGAGCACGAAGAAGAGATTAAGCAGACTATGCAGGATATCCGCGATTGTGGTGTTGACATGCTCACCATAGGGCAGTATCTGTCACCATCACAACAACATCTGCCGGCCGAAAGGTACTATCATCCCGATGAGTTTGCCATGTTCAAGCGCTGGGGCAATGAGATGGGATTCAGGCATACAGAATCGGGGCCGCTGGTGCGCAGTTCCTACAAGGCGTCTCTTCAAAGCGCTAACCTGATTTGAGAAGATGATTCAGATTTTTTTCGCCAAAGAACTCGGCTTTTGCTGGGGCGTAGAGCGGGCGATCAATCTCGCTGCCAAAGCCAAGAACGATCATCCCGGGGATGTGACAATCTTGAAGGAAATCGTGCACAACCGGCAAGTGGTAGACTTCTTCAAGGAGAAAGGTGTCGGCCAGGCGGAATCTCTCGACCGCATAAACTCCGGCACACTGGTGATCTCAGCGCATGGTCTCAGCCCGAGACTAAAGAAAGAGGCAATCGCCAAAGGGCTTAGGATTGTGGACACAACCTGTCCCCTTGTAGGAAATGTCCATATCTTCACCCGGCAGTTGATCGACGATGGATACAAAGTGATTCTCTACGGCGAGCCGGAACATGATGAAGTTATGGGCGTAATGGGCATCGATGGGCAGAATATCCATCTGTTGGCGGAATATGATGATATCGACAAGCTGCCGAAATTCGAGGGCAAGGTCGCGCTCATAACACAGACCACGCGCGGTGTCAGAGCTTTTGAGCAGGTTAGCGCCAAGATGAAAGAAATATATCCGGACATCAAGATTGTCAACACCATCTGTGATGCTACCGATAAACGGCAGCACGCCATCCATGAGTTGGCGCCGAATATGGATATGGTGTTGGTGATCGGGTCGCTTAGCTCCGGCAATTCGCATCGGCTTCGCGATATCGCCAAACAGCATTGCGGCAAGGCCTATTTGATCGATTCCCCGGAGGACATCGACTGGTCGTGGTTTGATAGTTGTCGGAAGGTCGGGATTACTGCCGGCGCTTCAACTCCAAGCTTCTCGGTAGAACAAATACTCAAGGCGCTCCACGAAAGGGTCGGCATTGACCTGGCGAATTCCGACGCACGCATTTTCGACTACAAATCATTCGCAGGATACAAAGATGTTCAACCGGCCTCGTAAACAGACGCGTCAGGTAACGGTCGGCACGGTCAAAATCGGTGGCGATGCGCCGGTGTCAGTGCAGTCAATGACTACCACCGACACGCGCGATATCGACGCGACCGTCAAACAGATTCTTCAGCTTCAAGAAGCCGGCTGCGACATTATTCGCGTGGCGGTACTCGACAAGAAGGCCGCTGAATCGCTGGCTGAGATCAAGCGACAGATTAATATTCCATTGGTGGCCGACATCCATTTTCACTACCGGCTGGCGCTGATTGCTGCTGAACAAGGGGTCGATAAAATTCGCACCAATCCCGGCAATATCGGCGATGATGTCAAGATGGAGACGGTGGTGGCAGCCTGCAAGGAGCGCCACATTCCGATTCGTATCGGCGTCAACACCGGCTCGCTGGAAAACGATCTGGTGCATCAGTTCGGTCGTTACAGTCCGGAAGCGCTGGTTGAGTCGGCGATGCGCAAGGTGCGACTGCTGGAAGAGATGGGATTTGAAGACATCGTCATCTCACTGAAATCCTCCGAAGTCGCCGGCATGGTGGAAGCCTATCGCCTGATATCAAAGAAAGTAGGCTATCCCTTGCATCTCGGTGTAACCGAAGCCGGGCCATTGCAGGCAGGCACGATCAAATCATCCGTAGCCTTCGGACTACTGCTGCACGAGGGAATCGGCGACACAATCCGCGTTTCCTTGTCAGCTGACCCGGTCGAAGAAGTCAAGGTTGGCAAGAAAATTCTCCAATCGCTCGGGCTGTTCTCCAACATGCCGGAGTTGGTCAGTTGCCCCACCTGTGGACGCCTGCAAACCGATTTGTTTGGGCTGATCGGGCGCGTGGAAAAAGTGCTTGAAGGAATCCACAAGCCGATCAGAGTCGCCGTCATGGGGTGCAATGTCAACGGCCCCGGCGAAGTGGCTGGCGCCGATATTGGTGTTGTCGGTGGCGCCGACTATCTCTCACTGGTCCGCGACGGCAAGGTGATCGCCAAACTCCACCCGGAACAGCTTGAAGAAGCGCTGCTAAAAGAGCTTGAGCGGTTTAGATAGGACAGCCACTTTGGGAGCCTTCTCCAAATTTCCCCGACTTTCTGTTTCCGACAGCGAACCCCGATATGAATTTTTCCACTACATTTCAGAACCTTGCCGGCGCCGGAATCGTTTGATTGCGCCGAAGCAAATTGCTATATTTGACCAACGACTGTTTTCTTGAAGGAGTAAGTATGAACGTTTTCGAATTTGCGATGAAAATGGAGAAGGACGGGCAGGCCTATTATGAAGAGCATGCCGCGAAGGAGACTAATTCGGCTCTCAAGAAGATCTGGCAACAGCTTGCGAAGGATGAAGCCAAGCATTATGAGATCTTCCGTCGCATGAAGAGTGGCGAGATCGGTGAGGCCGCTAAAATGGCGAAGGTGACTACTCAAATCCTCACCAACGTCAAAACCATCTTTGAGGAATTGGCCGCCAAAGAGCAGGATTTCAAGTTCAACAAGGATGTGTTCGAGGCTTGGGAAAAGGCGCAAGACGTCGAAATTGAAACCGAGGAATTCTATCGCCAGAAACACGATGAAGAAAAGGATCCCGAGGTCAAGAAGGCGTTTGGTCTCCTGGCTGAAGAAGAGAACAAGCACGTCAATCTGATTGAGCACGTGCTCGACTTCCTGCATGAGCCGAGAAGCTGGCTGGAAGACGCCGAGTGGAATAATATCAACAAAATGTAGAGTATATGTAGGGGCGCATGTCGTGCGCCCTTCCTTCTAATATCAGCGGGGCACGAACTAGTGCATCGCCATCAACACGGAGCAATCAATGGGTACATATCGCATGGCGCAGCCGGTCAATGAACCGGTTCTTAGTTACGCCCCCGGATCACCGGAACGGAAAAAGCTGGAAGCCGCATTGGCGGACTTGAAATCAAAGCAGATTGAAGTCCCGCTGGTTATCGACGGCAAAGAGATTCGCACTGACAAAAAGGTCAAAATCACTGCGCCGCATGATCACAACCTCGTGCTCGGTTACGCCTATCATGGCGGCAAAAAAGAAACCGAACTGGCAATCGAGTCGGCAATGCGCGCGCACAAAACCTGGGCGGCCATGCCCAAACATCATCGCGCCGCGATCTTTCTCAAAGCCGCCGATCTATTGGCCGGACCCTATCGTTACATCGTCAACGCCGCCGCCATGTTGGCGCATTCCAAGAACGCCTATCAGGCGGAAATCGATGCCGTCTGCGAGTTGGTCGATTTCTTCCGCTTTAATGCCTACTACATGCAGGTGATCTCCGATATCCAGCCGATCAATCCCGATCCGCTGATCTGGAATAGGCTCGACTACAGGCCATTGGAGGGCTTTATCTATGCCGTGACGCCATTCAATTTTGTCTCGATCAACGGCAACCTGCCAACCGCCCCCGCTATGTGGGGCAACGTAGCAGTCTGGAAACCGGCATCAAGCGTGCTGTATACGTCGCATTTTCTGATGAAGATCTTTATCGAAGCCGGTCTGCCTGCCGGAGTCATCAATTTCGTCACCGGCAAGTCGAGCGAGATTAGTGAGGTCGTCTTCAACAACGAAAACCTAGCCGGTATCCACTTTACCGGTTCGACCGCCGTGTTCCAGAGCATGTGGAAAACCATCGGGACGAACATCGCCAAGTACAAATCCTATCCGCGCATCGTTGGCGAAACCGGCGGCAAGGATTTCATCTTCGTGCACAACTCCGCAGTCCCCGCGCAGGTCGCAACGGCGATCACGCGCGGCGCGTTTGAGTATCAGGGGCAGAAATGCTCGGCGGCTTCCCGATCCTATATTCCCAAATCGCTCTGGCCGCAGATCAAAGAGATCGTGCTGAAACAGCTTGCCGAGATCAAGATGGGTGACCCCTGCGACTTCAGTAACTTTATGAACGCGGTCATCGACAAGAGCGCATACGACAGCATCAAAGCCTATGTCGATTTCGCTAAAACCGCCCCCGATGCCAAAATCATCGCCGGCGGCCACTGCGACGATTCCAAGGGCTACTTCATCGACGCCACCTTGATCGAAACGACCAATCCGAAATTCAAGACGATGGAAGAGGAAATCTTCGGGCCGGTGATGACCGTCTATGTCTATGACGATGCCGATTTCGACAAGACACTAAAGCTGTGTGATGAAACCTCGTCTTATGCTTTGACCGGCGCGGTTTTTGCCACTGATCGTCACATAATACAGGTCGTTGAGGGCGCGTTACGCAATGCCGCGGGCAATTTCTATATCAATGACAAACCGACCGGCGCGGTTGTCGGCCAGCAACCATTCGGCGGCGCGAGAGCTTCCGGCACCAACGACAAAGCCGGCGCGCTCCACAACATGATCCGCTGGACCTCCCCGCGCGCCATCAAAGAAAGCCTTGTCCCTCCGACGGATTTCAAGTATCCGTTTATGGGGTAAGAGTAGGCAAACGATGCGGTCAAAATGAGAATGCTGAGCGCGTTGTGAATCTGTGTGATCGACATTGGACGAAGGGAGTTTTTTGATAACTCATGAAGGCTGAGCATCCTTGGAGAATCTTTGTCTACATCGTGGAATCACCGTCCGCAGAAGACGTCCAGGACAATCGAAGTGAAGGTTCGCTCATTCAGCGCGCTTTGACACTAATAGGAATTGACTCGCATGTATTGATTGCGGTTGATCGAACAAGATTTCGCGAAGCGTTACAGAAAGGATTCTTCGAAACGTGGATCGAGAAAGGAGGAAAGAACCCACTTCTTCATATTAGTGCGCACGGCACAGGACAAGGACTCCAACTGACAAATGGCGATTTTGTCTCATGGGCGGAGCTTCGAGGATTGCTAGTTCCTCTCAATAGGGCAATGAATGGGAACCTTATGGTGTCAATGTCTAGCTGCTCTGGCTACACTGGGTGTATGATGGCGATGTCCGCCGACGCGGATCTTCCGTTTCTATTATTGGTGGGAAACACGGGGAAGCCAACTTGGAGTGAGACGGCAATCGCATACATGACGTTCTACCATCATGTTTTCCGGGGTAGTGATCTGTCGGTAGGGATCAGTGCAATGAAGGCCGCCTCTGGGAATGATCAGTTTAAAGATGTGTTCGGATTTCACGCTCGACAGTGTTTTCTGAACTTTGTTGATAACCCCAAAAGCCTGCCCGAAGTGGAAAACAAAATGTCGGAGGACGGAAATAGCCCGAAGGACAGCTAATTAGTTGTGAGACAGACTCTAGACTTTCCGTCCTACTCTCGTAACTTGCGTCCGGTCTCCTCGTAAACTCTTCTGAACACCTTTTCTCAACACGCAAGAAGGTAGCAATGCTGGTTTGGACAGTTCTAAGTAAGTTTGCATTTCTGGTTGGCCTGATCTGGCTCGTATCTGAAATTGTTCTGGCGCGAGTTACGCTCGCAAAGAGCGACAAAGCGAAAGGGCTGGATCGATCTTCATTACGGCTGCTGTGGTTGTTAATCGGCGTGTCCCTTGCTGCTGGCATCTATCTCGGCTCAAGAGGCATTGGCTTTATTCCCAACGGCAGTCTGGTGATCTCGGTCTGCGGTCTGGTTCTCATCTTCCTGGGACTGGCCATCCGCTGGACAGCAATCCTGACCTTGAGAAAACACTTCACGGTCAACGTGAACATCGGCGACAGTCATCAACTGATTGACACGGGAATATATCGGATCGTGCGTCACCCTGCCTACACGGGAAGCCTGGTGTCATTCCTCGGCCTCGGTCTCACGTTTTCCAATTGGCTCTGCACCTTGATAATCTTCGTCCCCATATTCTTCGCATTTGCTTATCGTATCCGGGTGGAGGAGCAGGCGCTTAGTGAGCATTTCGGCGATAAGTACGAGCAGTATTGCCTGAGAACAAAACGACTCTTGCCGTTGATCTACTAAACTAAGCGCAGTTGTAGGATTTCTCTTGCCCAAACCCTTGATCATAGCGCATCGCGGAGATGGAAAAAGCTTTCCGGAGAGCACACTCCCGGCTTTCAAGAGCGCAATTGCCAAAGGCGCTGA
>CAIYYT010000097.1 GCA_903930455.1 uncultured bacterium
AAACAAGATCGCGTTCAGTCGCCAGGCATACAACGATCAGGTGCTGTTCTATAACAACAAGATTCAGATGTTCCCATCGAGCATCATCGCGGGCATGTTCAACTTCCAGCAAAGCGACTCTTTTGAGCTTGAGGATAAAGGCGACCGCGAAGCTCCGAAAGTCGATTTCTCTCAGAAGTGATGGTAGAGACTTCGTCATACGCTTCTGCGGATGATTTCTCGATATCAGAGACTGTATGTGGGAACTGATTCAACAGAATAGGCGCAAATCGCTTGTTTTGTTCTTCCTGATGGGCTGCTGTCTGTTGCTGCTCGGTTATCTACTCGGCGCCGCCTATCTTCCTCCCGATGGCGGAATGATCGGCATCTCGTTCGCGCTGGTCATCTGGCTGATACTCTCACTAATCAGTTTCTTTGCCGGTGACAGCATCGTCCTCGGCATAAGCGGCGCGCAGGAAGTCACACCCGACATTCACCCTCAGCTTTTCAATGTTGTCGAGGAGATGAAGATCGCCGCCAGTTTGCCGGCAATGCCCAAAGTATACATCATTGACTCTGCTGCGCCGAATGCATTTGCGACCGGCCGCAAGCCGGAGACATGCGCTATTGCCGTTACCGCAGGGCTCCTGTCGAGGTTGAACCGCGACGAGCTTCAGGGAGTTGTCGCACATGAGACGTCGCATATCGTCAATCGCGATGTTCTCTTCATGACTTTCGCCGGGATCATGCTTGGAAGCATTGTGCTGATCTCTGAGGTCTTCTTACGAGGACTCTGGTTTTCAGGCGGATCGTCGCGGCGCTACCGTTCGAGCAGCGATCGCGGTGGCGGACAGGGAGGCGCCATCATCGCAATCGTGGCCATCATCTTCGCGATCCTGGCTCCGATCCTGGCACAGTTGCTCTACTTCGCGATATCACGACGACGTGAATATCTCGCGGACGCTTCGGCGGTTCGATTGACGCGCTATCCCGAAGGACTGGCGTCTGCGCTTGCGAAGATAGCGGACTCAGATGAGCAACTGCCGCACGCCAATAAAGTGACGGCGCCGTTGTACATCGTCAATCCTCTCAAGCATGAGGGCGAGAAGCTTTCGAACTTGACGAGTACACACCCGCCGATTTCCGAGCGCATCAAAATTCTTCGCGGAATGGCACAAGGTGCGGGATATCTGGACTATCAGCAATCGTTTAGCCAAGTAACTGGAAACGCAACGCTCATTCCGGCTTCCGGGCTGAAAGATGCCGCAGCAGTTCCAGTCCGGATTGCTTCTTCAGAGTCTGCTGTTCAACCGAGCGAAAAGAGTCTTAAACGTGGCGTTGGCGACCTGGTCAGAGCGATGAACGGATTTCTTTTCCTTACATGCGCGTGTGGCCTCAAAATCAAGATTCCGCCCGACTTCAAACAGTCTTCACTCCCCTGCCCTCGTTGCCACCGTGAATTACAGGTCCCAACCGCGGAATTGGCGACAGTCGCCGCCGGTCTTGAGGCCGCATCGGGCAAACTGTCGATTGATCCAGTTGCAGCCGCACCGACGCAAGCAACCTACGTTCGCAAAAGCGATGGCTGGGAATCATTCCAGTGTGCCTGTGGTAAGAACCTCCAGCTCTCCCCTGCATTCAAGGGAAGCAAGATCGTCTGCAGCAGTTGCGGCAAATCAACGACGATTGTCAGCAGCGAAACCAAGTAACCTTCAGGAATTCGAATAATGATCAATCTCAAAGGTAGAACTGCTCTCATCACTGGCGGTTCGCGCGGTATCGGCAGGGCGACAGCCATCATGCTCGCTCAGGCTGGTTGCGATGTTGCGATCAGCTTTGTCACTCATGAGGAAGCTGCACACGAGGTGGAGCAGACGGCTCGCCGGCATGGCGTCAAGGCCATGATCGTCCGAGCCGATCTCGCGGATCGAGGGCAAATCGAGCAGATGATTGCGGCAGTAGTTCGGCAGTTTGGGCGGCTTGACATTCTCGTAAACAACGGTGGCATCTGGAAAGAAGCGGCGATAGATACGATGTCAGAGCAGCTGCTGCAGGAGATGATTGACATCAATTTGAAGGGGGTCTTCTACACGATTGCCGCTGCCGTTCCGCAGATGAAGAAACAGAGAAGCGGAAACATTATCTGCATTTCATCGACCGCCGGTCAGCGCGGTGAGGCCTTCCATTCGCATTACGCTGCAACCAAAGGCGCTATCATCAGCTTGACCAAGTCTTTGGCTCCCGAGTTGGCTCCCCACAACATCAGAGTCAACTGCGTTGCGCCGGGATGGGTGGCGACTGATATGACCTTTGAGTCACTGGCCGCTCCCGACGCTGACAAGATTCTCAATCTGATTCCGTTGGGTCGTGTCAGCACCCCGGAGGAAATCGCCGGAGCAGTGACGTTTCTGGCGTCGGATTTGTCCAGCTTCATTACGGGCGAAATCCTCAACGTAAATGGTGGCGCGGTCTTGTGCGGGTAAGGCCGGATTGCCTGTCACTTCCCAGCCATGATATGATAATGCAAATGAAACACGGTCTGCCCTGAGCGGGGGCCGTTGTTGATCATGATCCGAAAGTCTTTGGCCTTCTCACCAAGTTCAGTGACCACTCGCTTGACCGTCTTCACCAGCATTTGGTGTACTTCAATTGGTGCATCCATAAAATCTGTATAGTGAGCCTTCGGACAGATCAGTAAGTGGATGGGCGTCAGTGGAGCGCGGTCAAAGAAGACGATCACGTCATCGTCCTGATAGTAAACCTTCGCCGGCGACTCGCCCCGTACGATTCGGCAGAACGTGCAGTTCATCTTGCTATGAAATGACCACACCCCTTGGTGGTCAAGCAGAATTTTGCTTGCGATCCGAAGGGGACAAACGTATTCTGGATTATAGCGCCCACGGCAGGCAGGGCCTTCACATGGTATCTGCAGGAGAATAGTATGAAGATCACGTTCTATGGCGGCACGGAAACGACGACCGGCTCAATGCACTTGCTTGAAGTCGAACAGTCGAAAATCCTTCTTGATTGCGGTATGTTTCAGGGCAGTCGCAAGAAGGCGTATGATCTGAACAAGAATTTCCCTTTTGACCCCGCAAAACTGGAAACGGTTCTCTTGTCGCACGCGCATATCGATCACAGCGGCAACCTACCCAACCTGCATGAACAGGGTTACGAGGAGAAGATCTTCTGCACGCATGCCACTCGCGATCTGGCCAGTGTTATGCTAAAGGACGCGGCCTATATCCAAATGAAGGACTCAGAGTACTTGCACAAACACGGCAAAGAAGCGTTCGGGCCGCTATATGACATTATGGCTGCCGAGAAGACGATCTGGCATTTTGCCTCGGTCAACTACCATCAGAAATTTCGCATACATCCTTCGGTGAAAGTTGAGTTCTTCGATGCCGGCCATATCCTCGGCGCGGCGCTGACCAAACTTAGTGTTGCTGTCGATGGCAAGAACGTCGAAGTAGTCTATGCCGTCGATTTGGGTCGCAAGAATCTGCCGATCTTGCGCGACCCGGAATCAGTCGGCCATGCCGACTATCTTATCATCGAGTCAACCTACGGCGGCAGATTCCATACGGACATCACCAAGGCAGCTTCCTTGCTCGAAGATGTCATCAACCGTACTATCAAGCGCGGTGGCAAGATCATTGTGCCGGCCTTCAGTTTGGAGCGCACACAAGAATTAGTCTATGTCATTCGTGAGTTGAAAAAAGAGAAGCGCATTCCCTCCTTGCCGGTCTATGTCGATTCGCCGCTGGCAGTCAATGTCACCGACATCTTCCGTCTGCATCCCGAATGTTTTGACTTCGAGACTAATCAACTGCTCGAACAGGATGAAGATCCATTCGGCAGCGCCGAATGCACTTACGTCCGTTCTGCCGACGCATCCAAACGACTCAACGGGCTTCCCGGTCCGCTGATTATCATCTCCGCATCGGGGATGTGTGAAGCAGGACGAATCCTGCATCACCTCGCCAATAACTGTTCCGACCCCAAGAACACGATCCTGATTGTGGGCTATCAGGCGGAAGGCACACTTGGTCGACGCATGGTTGACGGCGCCAAGGAGGTCAAGGTCTTCGGCGATATTTATAAGCTCAATGCCGAAGTCCTGGAGTTGGACACCTTCTCCGCTCACGCTGATGAAACCGATTTGGTTGAATATGCGACGGCGCTGAATCCCAAGCCGAAGATGACCTTCCTGGTGCACGGTGAACCCGAAGCCCGCACGGCGTTCCAGAAAGCGCTCAAGGAAAAAGCCGGCATCGACGGCGTCATGCCGCGCTATGGACAGTCGTTTGATCTGAACCCATAGCTGATTGCCTTGGCCTCGCCGCTCTAACACCTATTCACCTCTCCATGTTTCGCCAAGAGACACTGATCCAACTACAATTGCGCGCCCTGCATATGACCAACATGGGTCAATATTGGCTCGTACTCTTGGAAAAGGCGACTGAACAGAGAAACAATATTTGACAGAAGCGGCCGTTGTTGTTATGATTGCAAACAAACCTAGTGAATAGTTTCAAGTCAGCGACAAGTCGGTACCAACCAAGTTTGCTGAGTCGCAGAAATAGTCGGCGGATAAAACATGCAAAGAGACAGAATTTAGTCATAAAGCAAGAGGAGAGCCTGGATGAGCGCAATCAAAGACAAACTCGCAGTTGATTTTCCAAAGTTCAGGGACGAAATCGCGGCACTGGTCAATGAACATGGCGAAGTCAAAATCTCGGAAGTCACAATCTCGCAGGCCTACGGTGGTATGCGCGGAGTCAACGGATTGGTCTGTGATACTTCGGAGGTTCCTCCTGATCGGGGACTGATTATCCGCGGGATTCCGATCGGCGATCTGACCGAAAAGTCACCGGAGGAGGTTTTTTGGCTGCTGTTGACAGGCGAACTACCGACTAAGGCTCAAGTCAAAGACTTGGGCGACGATCTGAAATCGCGAGCTAAGGTGCCCGATTATGTCTGGAAGGTACTGGAAGCGATGCCCAAAGACTCACATCCCATGGCGATGCTCGGTACCGCGATTTTGGTGATGGAAAAAGAGTCAAAATTCCGCCTTAACTATGACCTCGGCATGAAGAAGGCCGACTACTGGGTTTGGACACTTGAAGATGCTCTGGATATTGTTGCCAAACTGCCGGAAATTGCCGCCAGCGTTTACCGGATGCGATTTGGCAAAGGACCGCGCATCCCCTTTGATCCCTCGCTCGATTGGTCTGGCAACTATGTCAAGATGCTGGGGCTGAGCGATCCGGGGGGCAAGTTCACCGAGTGTATGCGGCTGTATCTGGTTCTCCACTCCGATCACGAATCCGGAAACGTCAGCGCACATACAACATTCTGTGTCAATTCGGCCCT
>CAIYYT010000098.1 GCA_903930455.1 uncultured bacterium
GCGCATGAACTTGGGCATGCCTATCACCAGTGGGTATTGAAAGATGTTCCATATCTGGCGACCGAGTATCCGATGGGGCTGGCGGAAACGGCTTCGATTTTCAACGAGCTGCGCGTTACTGATGCTGCTCTCAAAGAAGTGACCGATCCACAGCAGAAGCTGATGCTGCTTGACCAAATCCTTCAGCAGCCCTTCATCCTGTTCTGTAACATCTACGCCCGTTTTCTGTTTGATCGATCATTCTATGCCGAGCGTCAGAAAGGTGCGGTCGGCCGAGCCCGTCTGGATGAACTGATGGTGGCCGCTCAGAAAGAAGCTTTCGCCGGTATTCTTGATCCGATTGAAGGGCATCACCGTCTGTTCTGGGCTTCCAAGTTGCATTTCTTCTATACCGAAGCGCCGTTCTATAACTTTCCGTACACTTTCGGATATCTGTTTGCCGGGGGTGTGTATGAGCGCGCGTCGCGCGAAGGCAAAGCGTTTGCGCCGAAGTACCGGGCACTGCTGCAGGACACCGGCAGCATGACGACTGAGGAAGTTGCGAAGAAGCACCTGGGAGTCAATCTCACCAAAGATGACTTCTGGACTGCCGCAGTGAGCAACTCGGTTCGCCATGTTGACGAATTCTGCGCATTGGTGAATAGCAACATGTAGTGGCGAGTCCATTAGCATTTGATAAACGCAAAAGGGCGCGAGATCGCGCCCTTTGTTTTTGATTAGTAATGTCTGACGTTACAGCCACGGATAGTAATTTTCAAGCTCATAGTGTGAGACATGGATCCGGTAGCGGTCCCATTCAGTCAGTTTGTTGGCGATCAGACTGTTGAAGAGATGCTCACCGAGCGTTTCCCGTACCAGGTCTGATTTCTCGAAAGCTCGAATTGCATTTTCCAGCGAATCGGGTAGTGAATCGATCTTGCGTCGCTTGCGCTCGGAGGCGTTCATCTCGAAAATATTGTCTTCCACCGGCGCCATCAACGGATAGTTCTTCTCGATGCCTTCCAGCCCAGCCGCCAGCATTAGAGCAAAAGCCAGGTAAGGATTGCAGGCGGGATCTGGTGAGCGCAATTCAATGCGGGTCGCTTTCTCCTTTCCAGGGCGATACATCGGAATGCGAATGAGCGACGAGCGATTTCGTTGTCCCCAGGAAATGTAGCAGGGGGCTTCATATCCCGGCACCAAACGCTTATAAGAGTTGACCCACTGGTTGGTAACCAGAGTCAGTTCTTTTACATGCTTTAGCAATCCGGCGATATAGGCTTTGCCCGTATCCGAGAGATTATATTGGTCATCTTTTTCGAAAAACGCGTTGGCATCACCTTGAAACAGCGACTGGTGGCAATGCATACCGGAACCATTTTCGCCAAAGATCGGCTTTGGCATAAAAGTAGCGTAAATGCCATTCTCCAGCGCGACCTCCTTGACGATCAGGCGGTAGATCATGGCAAAATCGGCCATCTTGAGCGCCTTCTGATATTTGAGATCGATCTCGTGCTGCGACGGCGCCACTTCGTGATGCGAACACTCGACCTGAACTCCTATGGATTCAAGCGCGACAACGGTTTTCTTGCGAACTCGCGTGCCTAAATCGATAGTGCCGTAGTCGAAATATCCACCCCTGTCAACGAATTCGGGAGTGTTGCCCTGACCATTTTGTTTGAAATAGAAGTACTCAAGCTCCGGACCAACATAGTAAGTGTAGCCAAGATCGGCGGCCTTCTTCAACACTCTCTTGAGCACATTACGGGGATCACCCTCATACGGTTCACCGTGAGGTGTGGTAATATCACAGAACATCATCGCCACTCGCTCACCGGCGATTTCCCACGGGAAGATGCGGAAGGTTTGCAGGTCAGGTCGGGCATTAAGGTCGGATTCCTCGATACGGACAAATCCTTCAATTGATGAGCCGTCAAATCCTTGTCCGTTTACCAGTACTTCGTCAAATTCCGATCTGGTCACAGACATACCTTTCAACTGACCGAGAATATCAGTAAAGTACAATCGGATGTACTTGACACCTTCGCGGTCGATCAGCTCCCGAACTTGTTCTGCGTTGTAGGTCATTTCACCTCTCCTCTTGCCTAAGAACTGGTTCCAACTCTGCTGACGACTTCATCCGCAACGGGCAATATATCAGCAACTACGTATTCAACACTGGCAAATTTGATCAAAATTCCTGCCGACGACAGCGCTACTCGGTCGAAAATGAAACAGGAGCAACGTCAGAGCATCTGCGAACACCACCATCCGTCAAAACTCAATTCCCAATCCAATGCGGATATTTCTCCCCGAACCGAGATTAAGTGGATTCTGGGCAGGACCGACAGCCGCCATATTGCCGCAGCGTATTCCCTTTTCAACGCCTTTGAGACTCAGACGTTAGTAGATTAGGGGAAAGGGTGGAGGCTGACTCACGACGGCTCACGTCAAGGCAAGTGAATCATCATTCTTTGGAGGTGACTCATGAAGATTATCAGGTTTCTAGTGATCATGACAGCGCTTTTGGTTACTGCGCTCTGTTTGGTAAAATGCTCCGATAGCGGAACCGATTCGAACGGTCAGAAAGATTTCGAAATGCGCGAATGGGGTGTGCTGATTGGCTGTGTCACGGACTCATCGTACTTTTTGACTTCGCGCCCCGAAGTAAGTCAATTGGTAAAACTGCCCGTGATCTATGTACACTCGCGGGACAAGAAGCCGTTCACGCTCAAGGCGACCTTCGCTACTGGAGGGCCGACCGACACGTATCCTCCAGCCACGATGGGCCAGAGCATAGTTGAATGGTCCAATGTCCAGTTCGCGGTCGGCACCGCTTCGCAGAAACCACTGTCAGGACAGGATTACGAACCGTTGGAGCACATCATTCCGGCGCTGAATAATGTTGACGCCGATATTCTTGAATACAATGGCTGGCTCTCCCGTTTTCTGTTCTATGAAGGCAGCGTGCAATTTCGGAACCGGATTGCAGCATCGTATGATCTTGACAGTCTGACGGCCCATGTGACAAATCAAGGTGACTTTACAGTTTACAACGTGAATCTGATTGTCAGATTGCAGAATATATACGGTCCGCTTCCCTATGGCTATTTCGCACATTGGGATCAACTTGATCCCCACCAGACAGCGGACGCACTACTGGGTGACGAACCCATACTGAGCTATCTGGACGATATGAAAGCGCAGGGATTTTCTCAATCAGAAGCTGAATCTTTTGTTGGACTCTGGGAACGAGTTTTCTACATGACCAGTTGGGCAGACGGAATTTCGAATTTGATTTATCGATTGCCGCAGTCTGAATACGATAAACTGATAAGTCTATCAGTCACGCCAACGCCAGATAAAATCGTTCGGACGCTTTACATATTGACACACCTGCGGAAGCCCACCCCTGACATGGCTGTCGTAGGCAAGGTGTTTGGTAGTTGGGAGTGGGTACAAAGCTCTGGCGGTATTGCCGGTCGAATCGTCACCCCCGAGACAGAAGGCTACACCAAGACGGCGCACTTTCGAAACGATTGGACCTACAAAGAGGAACGTAACGACACAACCTTCTTAGAGACGACCTACCAGGCGTATAAGGACACCGTAGGCAACTCGACGTTTAATATGCTTCAGATCAATGGCTGGGAACCTATGGCCATCATCAACGTCACCGACTCAACACTTGAATTGATGGACGAGTGCATTGACTGCTACCTGCACAGCTACCGTCGTCTGATGATACAGTAGCGCTTATGGATCGTGCAGGTGCTATCTAATAGAACGGATTGGCACCTGATGTGTGGTCGGTGACATCGACCACTTCAGCGACTTCCGGAACGCGGTCTAAGATCGCCCGCTCGATTCCATGCTTAAGCGTAATACTTGCGGCGCCACATCCCTGGCATCCGCCAGCCATGCGCAAATAGACGGAAGAATTTTTGACATCAACAAGCTCTACAAAACCGCCGTGCGCGGAGAGTGCGGGATTGATTTCGCTCTCGAATAGCTCTTTAAGTGCACTGCGAATCTGATCGTCGGAAAGAGTCGGTTTCTTCAAGTCGGTAGCCATCAACGGTTGCCCCGATTTGAATGTCTCGCGAATCACTTCGCCAATCTGCTTGCCAATCCCCCCCCACGGTTCCGGCGAGGATTTGGCGATAGTCAGGCTGGAGCCGGTTACGAAAATTTCGCGGACATTACCCGTGGCAAAAAGCGCCTCCAGCAGCGGTGAACCCTTTGCCATCTCGACGCTCTTGCAGTTGAACGATCCGCTTTGCAATACCGGCCGGTCGACGGTGAAAATGCAGACCTCCGGATTGAGTAGCGGTTGCGCTGTTATCTTGATTTCCTGATCGTTCATTCCTCTCCTCCTGACATATTAAACAGAGAAAGACCCCTTCTGGTTTCCACTACGGCAGCTCTCACATTCGCACATCTCGCGAAGGTAGGTGAAGGCAAATAGCCCCGTGGAATGACCATCCGAGAATTTGAGCCCCAAGGCATAACGCCCCACATTGTCGAACGTTTCGATTTTTATACCCAGCGGCACGCGGTTCGGATCGACGGTTCGTTTGCCTGAATCCTCATCAACACACTGCGTACAGGGGCACTTGATGCGCAGCGAATAGGCCTTGTGTATGCCCTGATGACCGTCCGGCCAGAGGATCGACAGGTCGCCGTTGGCCAATATTTCGACTTGTTGCGGTTCAATAGCGCTGGTTCGGCTATGTTCCTCAGCCGCATATTGCCCCAGTTTCCTGGCAATACTGACAACCGCTTGCGCTGCCGGCGAGTTGCTGCCGGTTTCCAAAAGCGGCTGGCCGTTGTCGCCGCTCATAACGATTTCCGGGTCAAGCGGTATCGCTCCCAGAAACGGCACGCCAAACTCCAACGCCATCTTGCGGCCACCACCGACACGGAAGATTTCCGAGGTTTTGCCGCAATGCTTGCAGACGAACCCGCTCATATTCTCGACGATTCCGAGAATCGGCACGTTTACCTGCTGAAACATCTTGAGCCCCTTGCGAGCGACACTCAGCGCCACATCCTGGGGTGTCGTAACAATGACGGCGCCGGTCAGAGATGCCTGCTGTGCCAGAGTTAGTTGCACGTCACCGGTGCCGGGGGGTAGGTCGATCAACAGATAATCCAACTCGCCCCAGTCGACATTGTCAATAAACTGCTGGATGATCTTCATCGCCATCGGCGCGCGCCAGACTACCGGACTGTCGTCGGACAGCAAAAGCCCCATCGACATGAAAGTAATACCGTGACGCACCAAAGGCTTCAACGAGTTGTCACCAATCTCCGGTTGTTCGTTCTTTGCCCCGAGCATTCCCGGCTGGCTGGGTCCATAAATGTCGGCATCCATCAGACCGACTTTGCCCCCTTCACGTTTGAGTGCCATTGCCAGATTGACCGACAGAGTGGACTTGCCGACTCCACCTTTGCCGGAAGCGATAGCTATGATATTTGTGATCTTGGCCAATCCCGGACGGACAAACTGGTCGTGGGTCTTTTTCTGTGGGTTGTGACTATCTGCTATTGCCATGTTTCCATTCCTTTCACAATATAGTTATACGAACCCTGCTCGGGCAAATAGTAATTCGATTCTGAGATGCTCGAATTGCCATAAACAAGGGGCGCACCTTGCGATGCGCCCCAGAGGGTTGCTTCTCATCGAATATTATAGCAGATCGGAACTTGACGTTAACTGAGGTCAAGCTACTGCCCGAACAACTGCGACAGTCGCGAGTTGGTGCGCTCGTCGAGAACCAATACGTCGGGGACACGAACATCCGTGATCGATACGCCGGTGCCGTAGACCTCGAAATGCGCCTTGCCATCCGGGGTCGGGAAGCGACTGACAAATCTGCCGATGTTGTCGAGCTCGCTTTCACGCTTCGGTACAAACAGCTCCATCTCGCGCGTGATCTGCTCAAACAATGCTTCGTCACGCAGGCCGTTGCCTCCGGCGATACCATAGATATTCGCCAGTATTTGCAGATTCGTCATTCCCGTGCCCGGCTTGCCGAGTGGAACAAGTGTCTGACGACGACCTTCCCAGTTGGTGATAGTGCCTTCATCTTCGACATAGCTATTGAGTGGCAACACGACGTCGGCAAGCTCTGCGGTTTCTGTCTGATAGATATCAGCTACTACCAGGAACTCGAGTTGTTCCAATCTCTTTGCCCAGCCCGGATCAATCGCCGGATTCTCGCCGAAGATCATTGCGCCTTTGATCATGCCATCCCGCAGCTTCTGCATCGTGGGCACATTGTCTCCCTGCTTAATGCAATCGAGGGCGTCATTCCAGATATGCGACAGCTTCGCCACCATCTCCGGTTCAACCGTCATGCCACCGGGAAGTAAATGCTGGTCAAATCCAGCCAACTCCATGCCCCGGTTGTTGCACTGATCGGTCAGCAGAATCAGTCCATTGCCAATTGTGCCGACCTTGCCGGTAACTAGCAGCAGCGAAGTTAACGCTTTGAGATCATTCGGGCTGCGATCAATGCGGCTATCGAGACTGTAAACTGCCACAACCTTCTGATCAGCGGCTGTGATCATGCTTATCGCTTGTTCAATCTTGTCGGGATGAACGCCGGTTACGACCGAGGTCTCGTCGAGATTGATCTGCGTTATAACCCGCTTGAAGCGATCGAAGTTAGCCGTGCGGCTGGTGAGATAGTTGGCGTCTTCTCTTCCTGAGCGAATTATTCCGGCGATTATACCATTGAGCAGCGTCGAAGCCGTTCCTCGACGGGCATCAAGCCATAACGACGCATGACGAGTTAATCCGTTTTCTGACGAGCTGATGACGATCGCCTTTTTGCCGGCCTTCATTAGTCGTTTCAACCGCCACCCAAGAACGGGGTTTTCGGTTGTCGGGTCACTGCTGACGATCAGTACCAGATCGGCGTTCTCCAAATCTTTCGTACCGCAAGTGGATGATGTCGATCCGATCAAGGCGTCAAGCCCATGTCGGTCGGCGCCGCTTAGTTCGCGATGGAAACTGCCAATTGCGCTGGTCTTGAGCACCGTGCGCGCCATTTTGCCGGCAAGATAGAGTTCTTCATCGGTCAGTTTCGGCGACGCGGTGACCATTATTGATCCGTTGGGATTTTCAGCGCGCAGATTGCCCAAGCCGGACTTGATTTTCTGCCAGGCTTCGTCCCATGTCGCGGGAACCAGTTGTCCTTCCTTGCGGATATAGGGCTTATTCAGGCGACTCGATTTGAGCAATTGCTGGTAGCCGTAGCGACCTTTAACGCAGAGTTCGCCGAAATTCGGTTCCCCTTCAAACGCGCCGGTGACATAGAACAGGTCGGGGGAAAGAGCGTTGATCTCGATATTGCAGCCGACCGAACAGAAGTTGCAGACGTTTTTGACCTTCTCCATCTTCCACGGCCCCGAACGACCCCACGGCATCTTGTTGACAATCGCGCCGGTCGGGCAGACATCAACGCAGTTACCGCAAGACACGCAGTTGGTCTCGTGCAGATGCTTTTCCATTGCTGGTTTGACAATGGTCTTGAAACCGCGATAGACAAAACCAAGCGCGGAGACATCGAGAATATCGGCACAGGTGCGGACACAGCGGCCGCAATTGATGCATTTATTCGGTTCGAGGATGATATACGGATGTGATGCATCGACCGGATGACGTTTGAACTCACCGGCGAAACGCTTTTGATCAGCGCCATATTCGCTACAATAGTCCTGCAATTGACAGGCCAGCGATACCGCGCAACCGCATTCGACACAACGACAAGTTTCCAGAATCACCTGTTCTGCGGAATAGGGAAGCTCAACCTCTTGGAAAGTTCGGATGCGCTCGGCAACCGGCAATTCGTGCACGATGTTGCGAGTTGTTTTTTCGATATGCGTGAGGTCATCTATCGTAACCTTCTTGAGATTGTCACGCAGACTGGCAAAGATCGGGCGCAGCTTTTGATAATGCCCGGTCTCGATGTACTGCATGATCGCAAAGGCAGCCAAACGTCCGGCAGCGATTGCGTCGATGGCATCAGCGGGTCCGGTTACCACATCACCTCCGGCAAATACGCCCGGACGGTTTGTACCGAACGTCCCCTCTTGAGCCATGATCGTATTCCATTTACTGATTTCTATCTCCGGATCACCGCTGTCGCCACCCTTTAGACCGCTGAGATCAGAGTCCTGACCGATTGCCGAGATGACCCAATCACATTCCAATACAAACTCGGAACCCTCTTTCGTGACGGGACGACGGCGACCTGATGCGTCCGGTTCTCCAAGTTCCATCTCGATGCATTCCATTGACTGCAGTTCACCGTTCTCGGAATTGATCTTCACCGGCGCAGCTAGGTAATGGATTTTGACCCCTTCTTCCTCAGCAGCGACGATTTCCACGTCGTTGGCCGGCATCTCCGCACGCGTGCGGCGATAGAGGACGACGACTTCTTTGGCGCCCAGACGCAAACTCGTGCGCGCCGCATCGATAGCAGTGTTACCTCCGCCGACGACTACCACACGTCCATGTATCTTCGGAGGACTTCCTAGCCCGACTTCGCGGAGGAAGTCAACACCGCCAAGCACGCGCTTGACGTGTTCATTGGCGACGCCCATGCTCTTGGCAAGCTGAGCGCCCAGACCAATGAAGGCAGCCTTATAGCCCTTCTGCATCAGATTGTCGATTGTGAAATCGGATCCGAGCGCAGTATTCGTGTGGACTTCGACGCCCAGGTCGGTGATCCACTTGATTTCCTTGTCGAGGACTTTCTTGGGCAGACGATATTCCGGAATACCGTAGCGCAGCATTCCCCCCATTTCGGGGAGCGCCTCGTACACGGTCGGCTCGTAACCTTCGAGAACTAGATAGTAGGCGCATGTTAGACCGGCAGGTCCTCCACCGACAATGGCGACCTTGTTGCCGTTGCGCGGCTTCGTCTTGGGCGTCCACATGTCGTCATCTTCCATATCCTTGTCGGAAGCGTAGCGCTTCACGAAATCGATGCCGACGGCATCATCAACCAGCTTCCGACGACAGCCCAACTCGCACTTGCGGGTGCAGACGCGGCCGCAAACCGACGGGAACGGATTCTTCTCTTTGATCAACCGAACCGCTTCATGGTATTTGCCGAGGTGTGTCAGCGACAAATACCCTTGGATATCGACATCCGCCGGGCAATTTAACCGACAGGCGCCGAAGCAATCGGCGTAGTGGTTCGAAACCAACAACTCCAGGCAGGTCTTGCGAGCATCCACCACCTTGGGCGAACGCGTCTGAATGACCCAACCGTCCATCGGTTTGGTAGCGCAGGCCGGAAGCAAACGCGGTACCCCGGCGACCTCGACGACACACAAGAAGCAAGAGCCAAACGGCGGCAGCTTCGGGTCGTAACAGAGCGTCGGAATCTTATCGAGCTGATTCTGATGCACGATCTCGAGAATGGTCAGGTTCGGATCGGCGGTGACTTTTTGTCCGTTTATCGTGATGTTAATCATTGTTCACCTTAATCCTTTACGATCGCGCCCTGGTTGCAGACCGTGAAGCACTTGCCGCACTTGATGCACAGGTCCTGGTTGATGAAGTGCGCCTGCTTCTTCTCGCCGGTAATCGCGTTCGTCGGACAGGAGCGCACACACAGCGTACAACCGTTACACTTCTCCGCATTGATCAGATATGTCAACAAGGGTGAACAGACATGCGCCGGGCATTTCTTCCTGCGAATGTGCGCTTCATATTCGTCACGGAAGTAGCGAATTGTCGTCAACACAGGGTTGGGCGCAGACCCCCCGAGAGCGCAGAGTGTAGCGGTCTTGATTTGCTCACCCAACTGCGCCAGCGTGTCAATATCCTCTTCTTTGCCTTCCCCGGCCGTGATGCGCTCCAAAATCTCCAGCATCCGCTTTGTGCCGATACGGCAGAAGGTGCATTTGCCGCAGGATTCCACCTGCGTGAAGGAGAGGAAAAACTTGGCCACATCCACCATGCAAGTTGTTTCATCCATTACCACCATACCGCCCGAACCCATGATCGCGCCGGTCTTGTTGATCTGCTGATAATCGATCCGGGTTTCCCCAAGACTAGCGGGTATGCAACCACCCGACGGCCCACCCATCTGCACGGCCTTGAACTTCTTGTCGTTCATGATGCCGCCGCAGACTTCGAAGATGATTTCGTTGATCGTCATACCCATCGGCACTTCGACTAGTCCAGTGCGCTTGACCTTACCGGCCATGGCGAAAACCTTAGTGCCCTTGCTATCGTCAGTACCAAACGCTGCAAACGCCCCACCGCCATTCAGAACGATCCACGGTATGTTAGCGAAAGTTTCGACATTGTTGATGTTGGTCGGCTTGCCCCAGAGTCCGCTCTGCGCCGGGAATGGAGGGCGAAAACGTGGCATACCGCGATGCCCTTCAATCGACGCCATCAATGCAGTTTCTTCACCACAAACAAACGCCCCCGCACCTTCTTTGATCTTGATTTCAAACTTGAAGCTGCTACCGAATATGCTATCGCCGAGAAATCCGGCTTTACGCGCTTGCATGATCGCCTGCCGTAAGCGCGCGATGGCTTTCGGATATTCGGCGCGGCAATAGATATAGGCCTCATCGGCGCCGATGGCATAGGCCGCGATCATCATGCCTTCTATCACGGCATGTGGATCACCTTCGAGCACCGAGCGATCCATAAACGCGCCCGGATCCCCTTCGTCGGCGTTGCAAATGATGTATTTTTTTGTGCCCTTGCTGGCGCGAGTCAGCGACCACTTTCTGCCGGTCGGGAAACCGGCGCCGCCGCGACCACGCAAACCGGATTTGGAGACTTCGTCGATAACTTGTTCCGGCGTCATTGTTGTAAGCGCCTTTTTCAGCGCTTGGTAACCGCCGGCGGTAACATACTCTTCGAGTGACCCGGGATCAATCACACCGCAGTTGCGCAGCACAATGCGATGCTGCTTCTCGAAGAATCCGATTTCGCGGTTCTCTCCGGAAACCAGCCATTCATCAATCGGCTTGTCGCCCATGACATGCTCAGTGATGATCCGCTTCACCCGATCCGGAGTGACTTCCCCGTAAAGATAGCTGGTGCCGTTGCCGTTGGCGACACTAACCAACACCTCGCGATAGCACATGCCGATGCAACCGGTCTCTTTGAGAACGAAATCTGCGTTTTGCAGTTCGTCTTGGAATGCCTTATATACTTTCTCGCCACCGGCGGATATTCCGCAAGTAGCCAGACCGACCATAACCGTCTTCATATTCTGTCTTCCGTCCTGTCTGGGTTACTTGCGTCGAAGGTCCCGCAGGACTTTGCGTGTCTTCTGGGGAGTAAGGCGACCGAAGGTTTCATTGTTGACCATCATTACCGGTGCCAGCGAGCAGCAGCCGAGACAGGCGACCGAAACCATGCTAAACTTGCCGTCGTTAGTGGTCTCTTCATAGTCAATGCCGAGCTCATCCTTAAGCGTGTTGGCAATCTCCTTGACGCCGTTAACATGACAGGCTGTGCCGTTACAGACTTTGATCACAATCTCGCCGAGCGGCTTGGTACGGAACTGAGCGTAGAAGGTTACCACGCCGTAGATCTCGGCGGATGGAATACCGGTAACCTGACTGATATAGTCTATCGCTCGCTCGGAAACGTAACCATACGTACTCTGAGCCGACTGCAGCAGCGGGATCAATGCCCCCGCATGACCGTCATATTTCCATAGGTCAATATTAAAAGGCTTGAATTCTTGTGTAGTGGCATCCATTAAGTCTACCTCGAAGTTTACCTTGATTTTCTCACATTTGAAGCCAAATCGGCGAGACCATTTATGCAGACCACCGCCAAAGAAGCATGATAATGCTCGGTGACGGAATTCGCAAGGGGTCGCATCGAATATGTCATGTCAGACCAGATTGTCATGTCCCCGACTATCTTACCCTCACAATTGGCAGTCGGCTACATTTCGAACAATTTGATGATGCGGCTCTGCTTGACGCGCAGTACTCCCTGCAGCGGTCGGATTTTTTCCGCGATAATCTTGCGGATTAGGTCAAATCCGGCGGCTCTTAGGAGCACCACCAGCGGGTATTTTCCCCGCGAGATATCGCAGGCGACCACCGAGTCAAGCGCCTTCAGTTCACGCTCTACTTCCGGCAGGTGCTCTTCAATGGTCTCCACAAAAAGATAGCTCTGCGCCTTAGAACCGTCATAACGCCCCGTTGGATTGTCCTCACCGGAACTTGCTGATGCGCTCTCGATCATAACCGCAGGGAGCGTTTCCAGACGGCAAGTCTCCACGGAATGGACTCCGGACAGTCCTTTGATCTCCTTGGCGATGAAGCTATCGAGGTCGTGGTCGGTATCGCCTTGCACCAGCAGCACCAAATCATAGTCTCCGTCCACGGCGTCACAGAAGAGAACCTGCTCGTTGATATAGAGCTTCTCCACGGCCGGAACCAATCTCTCGCGATCCCCGATTTTCACCAACACATAACTACAGACAGTATTCTTAGTATCATTTTTTTCCATAAAGTCGTCTCTCCGTTCCCATAATCGTGTTCACTGGCAACCCATGCATATACAAGTCGCCCTGACTTCCGCTCCAAGAACCGGTCGGAGGGCGAACACAGCATTCATTTTCAGCGCGGCATATTCTGGTCGCCGCAAGACAATTAATATAGCGAAAAGGGGGACGGTTTTGAAGCGAAATTGTGGGAGTCTTCGGATCGAGTCTCCCGTTAGCCCGGCGGCATCGCCAGAGACTCTCAGGTCTGATCGAAGTAGTTTGCAAACAATTGTCTATTTTATGTTTGACTGAGACAGACGAACAGTCGACATTTGTCTTGGAAGGAAAGTAGATTCCATGGAATTTGTATTTCTGACCTTTCAAATCGTCTGTTTGGTCGCCGGCCTGGTTCTCTATCTGTATGCCTATCGTGAGAGAACTGAGAGCTGTCCGGACATGCCCTCTTGGAATCCCAAACACTGGAAGCCAGTCTGGATGATGAAGGACTGGTTTTCGCCTAAGGGCTACTGGCTCAATCTCATAGGGAGTGGGCTGATTTGTCTGGCTGGGATCACTGCTCTACTGCACTGGTGGCTCACCTAGGTGTTCTCGGTACAGGTACCCGGCGGCAACTGCAGGCACCGCCAAGCCAACAAGACAAGCGCCGTTGGAGTCAATCTTCGACGGCGCTTCTATATCGCCTTCTTATCGCGGTCTACTTAAACAACCCGATCGCATTCCCATCCGGATCGGTAAACATCGCGCACCAGCCAATCTCAGGTGAGATTTGGGTTGGTGGCAGAGTGACTTTGCCGCCAAGTTTCACGACCTTATCAAGATACTTCTGCAAGTCGTCTACCTGGACGTAGAAAGTCACATGCGACGGGACGTCGTCCTTCGCCTGGTAGATGCCGCCGCCGATACCTGTTCCCTGTTGGGCAACCACGCCATAGTCAATCTTGGGATCGATTTCGATTTTCCAGTCGAAGAGTTTGCCGTAGAAGTCCATCGCGTTCTTGCCATTCTTGGCGGCGATTTCAAAATGGATAACCGGATTGGGCATGAGAACTACCTCCGAGAAATTGAATTGTGAAACTGATGTTGTCCTGCAGCTGTCCCGCGGCAGAGACGCACTATTGTTACGCAAGGTCGGAGCCGTTTTCTGGGACCGTATCTGCGTGCAGGTGACCTTTGAAGCTCCGGCACTCTGACGGCAATTACGCAGTTCTGATTTCGGAGAAAATCACATTTGCATCACATTTGAGAGTTATTCGCCGATGATCTTGACCAACACCCGTTTGCGGCGTTTGCCGTCGAATTCACCATAGAAGATCTGTTCCCAGGGGCCGAAGTCGAGTACGCCGCTAGTGACCGCAATAACAACTTCGCGTCCCATTATCGTGCGTTTGAGATGCGCATCAGCGTTGTCTTCGTAGCCGTTGTGGCGATACTGCGAGTGCGGCTTTTCGGGTGCAAGCTTTTCTAGCCATGTTTCAAAATCCTGATATAATCCCGATTCGTCGTCGTTAATAAAGACGCTGGCGGTGATGTGCATGGCATTACAGAGTAGCAGTCCTTCTTGGATACCGCTCTCGCGCAGACATTCTTCCACTTGCGAAGTGATGTTGACTAATTGCCGACGTGTCGGCGTCTCGAACCAGATTTCTTTGCGATAGCTTTTCATTAGACCCTATTAGACTCTTCTGGAAGCAAAGACGTCTCTTAAGTGTTTCGGCGCTTCGCCAATTGAGTGTCTAGGGGCCGGCCGGAGTCTCAGCCGATTTCTCTATCGGTGGAGCCGGTGGTGGAATAACCGCGGGTTCGATTATCAGCGTGCCGGGATAACCAAGCGGTCCTTTGAGCTCGTACTGAATCGGCAGGAAGCGTTTAGCCACCCAGAGATTTGTCAGTAGGTGATTGGTGATTTTGGAGACGTTCATCTCAATACGCGTCTTGCATAGGGCGACGTAGGGAATAAGTTGGTCGGCGAGATAATGATCGAGACAAACCGATTTACCGAGATAGTTCTTCAGTTCATTAACTGCCGACTCGGAGACTTTTTCCGCGGGCAGACCCTTTTCTCCCAGCGTAGAGAAACCGGCGCGCACGTTTTCGAATTCGGCGGTTAGAAACAGAATCGAACCCTTGCCGGAGGCCGGCACTTCTTTGACCCGTATCTCCGCTTCGAGATTCGCCTGTTTGAGGAACTTGTGCGCCGCCCGCATCTGTCGGTCGCCGACGCTATTGCCGACGTTGGAAATCGCCGAAAGACCGTATAGCTTTAGAAGTTTGCCGCGATCTGTAAACTGGCGCGGCTGCAGTTTGTCAACCGGGCGGATGCGACACGTAATCTCTCCGCCGCCTTCAGGGTACCAGCCCCAGCGGTTGATCTTCATAAAAGTCTGACAGCCCATCAGCCCCAGCACTGGCAGAAACACCTGTTTTAGGTAAGTCGCCGGCGGCGACCAGGGTACGTGCGTACCCCCCTTGATCGTCAGGTTCGACTCGTTCCGAGCAAACAACAGTGGCAACAGCACTGTCTGTAGCACCAGCGCAGCAGCGCCGGCCGATTTCTTGCTTTCAGCAACATCCCAAGTGTAGTTGCCGTAACGAATTTTGCCGGGATTGAACTCCAGCCGTTCGGAGTTGATTTCGGCGCCAACGACTTTAGCCTCACAAATAGCCTGACAGGCTTTAACCGCTGTCAGATGTTGAGGCATCAATCCGGGGAACTTCCGGTTCCTGCGGATATTGACCACCTCCACCGGACGACCCAATAGCGTAGATAGCGACAATGACGTCCTCAAAATTTGGCCGCCGCCTTCGCCGAAGCTTCCGTCGATTCTCAGTAACTCGTTATTTGCCATAAGCGTCAGGAGCTTAACTTAATCGACAAGCACCCGCCGGTCAAGTCCAAAGTGACAGGACAAGCAAATTCGGTTTGCAGTCTGCGAGCCGTTGACATAATATCACAATCGCGATGACTGGACGACTACTCCTCTTGGTGTTGGCATTTCTGCTATCCGTTGGTGGTTGCAGTCACAAGCCGAAAGTAATCAAGACGTGCCGCATCATCGCCATAGCCGGTGAGTCAGTGCTGGCACAGACTAAAGCGCACTACCAGATTGAATACGACAGAAGCGCTGTCGGTGTGTTCGTAAAAGCGGTCGATGGCGTCGCTCAAACCAAGTCGGCGTATTGGCTGTATTCCGTCAATGGCAAAGGTGGGCAAGTCCCTTGCGAAGAGTATATGCCGAATGCCGGTGATACTATTGAGTGGCGTCTAACTTCGGGTTACTGACAGCTTTTGTCCGCAGATCGCAACTTCAAACAGAGCAGAAACGAGGCAAACAGATCTCCGGTGCAGGCGAAGGTAATTCCGCGGCAGGCGCCGCGGCAATTGTGAAAATGATGACAGCATTACAGCGACCATGAATCTGCTCGCACGGCAACGTGGCAATCTCAGTCAGTTCATTCTCGCCACTTGAGAGCCTTAAAACGAGGATCATCGCGCAACGAATCCAGATCGGGGTCCTTTTCCACCCAATCCCGATGAGCGAATCCCGCCTTGACCGCAGCTTCAAGAC
>CAIYYT010000099.1 GCA_903930455.1 uncultured bacterium
ACGGATGTAACTCTGGTCGGCAGCGAACGGTCATTTTTCGAGATCACCAAGTTCTCGATTAACGAATCGGACGGGGTGACTGCCGTATCGGAGGCGATCAAAAAGGAGACGATTGCCATCTTCGGCCTTGACAAGCATATCGAAGTGATCTACAACTTCGTCAACACCGAGACCTTCAAACCGGATAGTGGCGCCTGTCGGCGCTTGCCATTTACGCAGGACGACCACAAAATTATCATGCATCTGTCGAATTTCCGCCCGGTGAAGCGGACTGCCGACGTGGTCGAGATCTTCCGGCTGATTCACGCGCAGATCAAATCCAAGTTGGTGCTGATTGGCGATGGACCGGATTTGGCTCTGGTCGAACACCTGGCGAAGGAATATCGCATAGATGACGACGTCATGTTTCTCGGCTCGCAGGATTCCGTCGAATCGATTTTGCCTGCTGCCGACCTGTTTCTCCTCCCGTCGCAAACTGAGTCTTTCGGTTTGGCGGCACTGGAGGCGATGTCGTGCGGCGTGCCGGTGGTCGCCAGCCGAACGGGTGGGTTACCTGAAGTTGTGACGCATGGTCTTGACGGATATTTGTATGAAGTTGGCGATATCGCCTCGATGGGCAAGGCAGGGGTCGAGCTGTTGCAGGACAGCGCCAAGTTGGCCCAGATGAAGGTGGCAGCGCGCGATACGGCGGTGAATCGCTTCGCCTCCGATATTCTGGTGAAACAATATGAGGACTACTATCTTTCGGTGATCACGAAGAAAGGAAGCGGCGATGGCGGTTGATTGTCTAGCGATAGCGGCGCACCGAGACGATTTGGAGATTACATCCGGCGGGTTGATTGCCAAACTGGTTGACAGGGGCTATGCGGTAGCCATGCTCGACTTAACTGCCGGCGAGATGGGTTCCAAAGGCGATGCTGAAACGCGCAACGCGGAAGCGGTGGCCGCAGCGAAGGTTCTTGGTGTGAACATTCGCGACAACCTCGGCTTGCCCGACGCGCATCTACAGAATGATTTGGCGTCGCGTGCTCTGCTGGCGCAGAAAATCCGCGATTACCGACCACAACTGGTGATTTTGCCGCACTGGGAGCAACGCCATCCCGATCACCGAGTCTGCTCACAACTGGGCTTCGACGCTTGCTACTTTGCAGGTTTGAAGAAAGCACAGCTCTCCGGAGAGCCGCACCGACCGCGCAAGATCATTTACGCATCGTACTACCGCGGCAACGAAATGTCATTTGCCGTTGATGTCACGGCGCAATTCGAACGCAAGATTGAGGCGGTCAAATGCTACCGTTCGCAGTTCAACGTTGACGATGCCACGAACAAGGTGTTTATTACCGGCGTGGACATTTTCGAGTATATGCGTGTTAGGGACCGTGAGTTGGGGATGCGAATTCGCGTCGGCTATGCCGAGGGCTACATCCAGAAAGAACTGGTTGCCATCGACGATCCGCTGCAGGTCGGGGGAGTCTCAATTTAGATGCCGGCTCGCCCTTTCACGGACGATTGTTTGTGTCATTATCCGGAAGAGGATGGGGCCCGGTGGCTCTCGCGGACTTCAAATCCGTTGGCGGGTGGTTGACATCCGCGGTGGGTTCGACTCCTACCCCTTCCGCCAAAATTAGCGAAATATGACGTCTTCACAACCACTCAGATCAATCCCGTCGGTAGAACAGTTGCTCAGTTCGGGGAGCTTTGATCAACAAATCGCGGAGTTGTCTCGGCCATTGGTGACCAGAGTTATCCGCGAAACGCTGCAGGTAATTCGGGACAAATCTCAGACCTCCGGAGAAATACCTTCCACGGAGCGCATCGGGAAGATGATTGTCGAGCGGCTGCATCTGCTGTCACGTCAGCGCATAACTCCGGTGATCAATGGCACCGGTGTGCTGATTCATACCAATCTTGGACGTGCGCCCTTGGGGGCCGAGTTTCTGGAGCAGGTCGCCAAACGAGTCAGTGGCTACTGTACGTTGGAGTTTGATCTGACAACAGGCAAGAGGGGCAAACGCGGTACTTTTCTGTCATACCTGTTGGCGCAACTGACCGAGGCCGACGCAGCGTTGGCGGTCAACAACAATGCCGCGGCATTGTTTCTGATCCTGAACACATTCGCCAATCGCAAGGAAGTGATCGTTTCACGTGGCGAGTTGGTACAGATCGGCGGCGGGTTTCGAATACCGGATATCATTCGCCGCGCCGGCGCCAAACTGGTTGAAGTCGGCACCACCAACCGAACGACTAAGAAGGACTATGAAGAGGCCATCACGAAGAAGACGGCGCTGCTGCTGAAAGTCCATCAATCAAATTTCCGTCTGCAGGGCTTTGTTGAGGAAGTCACCGCAACCGATATCGCCACGCTGGCCGCCGGTCGAGGACTGATATCGGTGTATGATCTTGGTTCGGGGGTTTATCACCAGACTGAGAACTATGGCATGGAACCGGAACCGAATATCACCGCCGCCAAGCGTTCAGGAGCTTCAGTGGTGTGTTTTTCGGGCGACAAATTTCTTGGCAGCGTTCAGGCGGGAATCGTTCTCGGCAGTGCATTGCTTCTGGAGAAATTGCACAAGAACCCGATTTACCGGGTGCTGCGTCTCGACAAACTGTCAATCGCGATGTTGGAAGAAACGGCTCTTGCCTATCTCAAGAAGGAAGAAACCGAATTGCTCCCGCTTTGGCGTTATATAATGCTCACCGTATCTCAACTTCGCCAGCGTGCCGAGACGATTAAGAACTCACTTGCCAACAGCGGACTCGAAATTGAGATTCGCGATACCTTCGCCACTCCCGGAGGAGGTTCTTTGCCCGGAGGGACGTTAGCGTCGGTTGCTCTGGCTCTTACCCCCAGAAACAAGATCACGGCGTTTGCCAGCCAGTTGCTACAGGCCACGCCGCCGTTAATCGGCTATATCGATCAGGAACGATTTTTTATCGACTTGCGCACCGTTGATGAAGCCCAGGATGATTTGGTCATCCGCATTCTAACGGAGGCGGCAACATGTACACCATAGCGACTGCGGGTCATATAGACCACGGCAAGTCGTCACTGGTCAAAGCCCTGACGGGCACAGACCCCGACCGTCTCCCAGAAGAAAAGGAACGCGAGATGACGATTGAACTCGGCTTCGCATCGTTCCAGCTTTCTACCGGTGAAGAAGTTGGCATTGTCGATGTGCCGGGGCATGAGCGGTTCATCAAGAATATGATTTCGGGAGTCGGCGCACTGGATATGGTGATGTTCGTGGTCGCCGCTGATGACGGCTGGATGCCGCAGTCGGAAGAGCATCTGGCGATCTTGCGCTACCTGGGAGTCGAGCGTGGTATGATCGTGTTGACCAAGGTCGATATGGTCGACCCCGACTGGAAGGAAATGGTCAAGAGCGATTTGCGTACAAAGACCAGCGGGACATTTTTGGATGGATGCGAGATCGTCGAATTCTCAGCCCAAGACTATCGCAATCTGGATGTTGTCAAGGGGACAATTGAGCGAATCCTGAAGTCGGTCAAGCGGGAAGCACCGAGCGAGTCGGCGCGGCTCTATATCGACCGCGTTTTCACGATAGCGGGCACCGGCACGGTTGTCACCGGCACGCTGCGCGAGGGAGGATTCACGGTTGGTCAGGAAGTTTTCCATCATCCGTCGATGCAGAAGGCCAAAATCAAGAATCTGGAAAGCTTCTACTCACATCTGGACAAGGCGCTACCCGGTGTGCGGCTCGCTGTCGGTTTGCAGTCGCTGGAACGGGGCGCAGTCAAACGCGGTGATTTGCTCTATACATCGCAACAGCTTCAACCATCGTCGATACTGGGCATCAAGCTGACTGTTGAACCCAAACAGGCAAACTTCATCAAATACAACCGCGAGATCGTTATTTTGCACGGCACGTCAGAAGTCGAGGGAAGATTGTTCTTGCCAACTGAGCCGGTTGTTTGCGACGATGGTGGACTGATCGCTGTCATCAGATTGGATGAGCAAGTTATCGTCAAGGCAGGTGATCGGTTTATACTCCGTTTGCCGACGCCGTCAGTGATGGTTGGCGGTGGTATCGTTATTGATCCGACCTTGGAGATATTCAAGCGTACAGCCGAAAACCGCTGGGAGTTGCTGAAAGCCGCTTCAACCCTGGATGCGAGGGCTTTGATCGCTTACGTTCTTACGACGAAGATCATCGTAGCAAAATCGGAACTGCTTGCGCAGTCTTTGTTGCCACAATCGCAGATTGGTGGCTGTGCAGAGCAACTGATAGAGGACGGGACAGTGATCAAGCGCGACCGATACCTCATCCTCAAGAGCGTTTGGAGCGACGCTTCAGATCAACTCATAAACGCCGTCAGGCAGTTCCATCAGCAGAACCAGCATTTGGCTTCGATGCCGCTGGCAGCATTGACAGGGATGGTCGGCATGCCACATCAGCTATTTGATTTTGTGATCGAGGATCTACTGTCTGCCGGGAAGCTGGAGCGCCACGATGCCGGTGTCAAAGTGCGAGAATATGCGGCAGGTTTGTCACCAGCGTTAGAAAAGGCCAAGAGCCGTGTTTTGGGTATGCTGTTGGAGAATGCCAATCAGTCGATAAGTCGGGAGGAAATTCTGGCTGCCGACAAAGACGGAAAAAAGATTTTCGCATATCTGAAGCAGAACAACGAGATAATTGATTTGAACGGCATGGTTTACATAAGAAAGACCTTTGATCACTTCACCGCGGAGATCGTGGAATATCTCAAGAAGCGTGGCAAGATGACTGTCGCCGAAGCTCGCGATGTCACCCAAACTTCGCGCAAGTTCATTCTGCCGATACTCGAAGAACTTGATCGCCTGCGTATTACTAAGCGCGAAGGAGATTCCCGGATGCTATGTGAATGACTAGCCTCAAAAAGCTCTTCTACGGCGGCAGAATATACACGATGGCTGACAGTCCGGCAGTGTGCGATGCCATGATTGTCGACGGTGACCATATCAGTTGGGTTGGTTCGTCCAGCGAGTTGTCATCGGTGCCATCGGATAGCTTCGAACTCTTTGATCTCGACGGTCAAATCATTCTGCCGGGCTTCATTGACTCGCACACGCATTTGGTTTTCTGGGCGCTATCACGGCAGCAGATCGATTTGGACGGAGCAACGTCTTATGAAAACGCTCTCAAGATCATTCGTGATTTTGCAGGCAAGCAGCCGAAATCGGACAAGTCATGGTTGGTCGGCAAGGGCTGGAAAAGAGAACAGTGGCGCAAAATCAGATGGCCTCATAAATCCGAGCTTGATCGCTCAGTCCCGGACAGACCGGTGGCGATTTTCTCCAAGGACGAACATCTCCTGTGGGTCAATTCCAAGGCACTGGCCATCGCCGGTATCACCGGACAGACTCCTGATCCCGAAGGTGGGGAAATTGGTCGCGACACCGCCGGTGAAACGACCGGCATTCTGCGGGACAACGCTTGTCGTTTGGTTCTAATGCACGCAAAGCCTCCGTCCCTGCGCGAAGCCGAAACGGCTTTGAAACCGGCTTTCGCCGAAATGTATCGGCAGGGATGTGTCGGTGTCACTTCATTCGACAATATCTACGGTTTTGAGGTGCTGCAATCGTTGGACATTGCTGGCAAATTGCCGGTCAGAGTCGTCTATCATTTCCCGCACGATCGCTCGACCGAAGACACGGTTTTGCGGATGAAGTCCGGTTTTGGCTCGGAGTTCCTGAGGATCGGCGGAATTAAGATATTCGCCGATGGCGCGCTCGGCTCGCAGACGGCGCTGATGTTCAAGCCCTTTGCCGACTCGAAAGACAATATGGGTATCGAGGCAACTTCCCCTAACGAACTCCGACGTATTGTTGGCAAAGCAACCAAAGCGGGAATGGCGTGCGCTATTCATGCGATCGGTGACCGTGCGAATCGTAACGTACTGGACGCTTTCGAAGCAGCGGGCCGGCACGTGTCGTCACGCTTCCGCCATCGCATCGAGCATTGCCAGATCGTGCATCCGCAAGACATTAAGCGATTTGCCGAACTCAAGATTGTTGCTTCGATGCAGCCCAGCCATGCGGCAGCCGATATTGACCTTATGAAGCGTTATCTTGGTTCACGCCAACGCGACTCGTATCGGTTTCGGACTTTCGCCAAGCTTGGACTGACTCTGTGCTTTGGTTCGGACGCACCGATCGAGCCACTTAACCCACTACACGGCATATATGCAGCCGTTACCGGAAAAGCGGCAGGTGGCAAGACTTGCTTCAACCCTCGGGAGACAATTTCCGTTACACAGGCGGTGAAGGGGTTCACAATTGCGGGCGCAGAAGCGGTTGGTGATGCTGGACGCCGTGGCAATTTGATCGCCGGCAAGAAGGCGGATTTTATTGTGTTGGATCGCGACATTATGAGGCTCGATGCCGAACAAATCCTCAAGACGAGTGTGACTGCGACTTATATCAGTGGTGAGTTAAAATATTGCGCGGATGGTTTTCGTGACTAATTTGGCTGTGGAGTTGACACTGTGAAAAACATCTGGGCTATATTGATCGCTGCCGCGCTGACAGTAACGGCGTCGGCCCAGACGGTCACCAAGCTTTATGTCCCGGCAGGTGCGGGAGGTGATGCCGGACGTATGTCAACTCTAGTTTACGGCATCGAGACCAACCAACTTATCGCGGAACTGCAGCCTTCGCATGATGCCGGGTTGGCGGTTACCAATGCCGACTCGACGGAAGTCTGGGTCTTCGGCGCCACGAGCACGACCTGTGACATCTATGGCACCGCTACCGATAAATTGATCAGGACTATTGAGATAGAGCGTCAGGTGATTGATGCGGCTTTCTCTCCTGACGGCAAGTACTGCTTTGTCATTGGCTCGATCCCGGGGAGCGGGGCAAATGATCTGCTGGTGATCGACCGTGCCACGTATAGCGTTGCGTTCTCAATTCCTGAAGTAGTCGATCCGGCGGCTCTCGCAGTATCGAGCAACTCACAATCGTTGTACTGCGTCTCGCCGTCACACGGCACGTTGACTAGGATCGAGATACCAAGCTTCAAGATCAAAGCAGGCTCATTTGTGGGATTTGAGCCATCCGGAGTAACCATAACGCCTGACAGCCGTTTCCTGTTCGTTGTCTGCCGGGGTCTGGACGAAGGCAAAAGGGGCGGTTCGCAGATTACGGTCGTCGATACACATACAGATACGCCTTTCTGGGTGCTGGATGTCGGCAAAGGTTGCTCCTCTGTTGCTATCAGCCCCGACATGAGTCGGATGGCAGTCACTTATGACCTTGCCTACGAGGGAGCCACTAATAACGTCCGGCTCTTTCAACTGCTGGCCAACAATGACTCTATTTCCATCTCCCGCGCCGAAACGTTTGCCATGGGGCAGGCGCCTCAGGGGGGTATGATTGTTTCATCAGGACGGTACTGGATCGGCTGCGATCCGATCGCAGGTGGCGTGCCCATTGTTGATCTTTCGGCTGATACGGCGATTGCATCCTATTCGTTGCTTGGGCACCCTCGCCCTCTACGAGTTGCGGCTGTCAGCGTGCGCATAGATGAGTCAATCGCGGCGATTACCAGCGAGATATCTGCCGAAAGCGACTCAAGCAAAATACCAGACTACTACCTGGATCTCGCCTATCTGCTTAAAACAGCCAATCGCAAGAATGATATGGTGGCGGCCTATCAAAAGGTAGTCGACCAATTTCCGACCAGTTTCGCCGCTATCACTTCGGGGCTGCAACTGGCGGACATTTGCTATGGCGACCAGTTGTACAGCCAGACCGCGGACTACAGTTTCAATGCGCTGGATGCTTACCGTCGCTTTCTGACCGAAGGGACCTCTGATCAACGGTTGCCGCAAAGCAGTTTACTGACGGCGATTGATCGACTGGCGCTTTTCTCCAAGCAGTTCGATAAGGAGTATCTGAAGAAGCTGGCCGAGTCATATCTAAAACTGACGGCAAAAAGTCCTGAACTAGCCGAGACTTATTTCCGCATGGGCTATCATCTGCGTCGCGCCGACGAAAGCAAGTTGGCGAATCGGTGTTTCGCGGAAGTCGGGATTCAGCTTGCGGGAATCTCTGACCAAGCTCTTGTACAACCGCTATCGGCGCGTTTGGCGCTTGCGACCGGCGATGCCAAAGCGTTCTACAAAATCAGAGAGAAGAAAAAGGAACCGACGATTGACGGCAATCTTAACGATTGGATCAAGGACAAGCCATTGCTGTTCTCCGGGACACTAGGCTTTGTCTATGGGCCGGCGCCGTGGCGCGATGACAGTGATCTCTCCGGCAGCATCTATATCACTCGTTCCGAGACTGATCTCTATATCGCCGGCGCTATCAAAGACGACAGCCTGATGGCATTTGACGACGTCAACGGTGATATGGTGGCTGTCTTCTTCGACTTCCGCTCAACGTCGGGGAGCTACTTTACACGTGATTTTGATGCCGGCAGCGGCTGTTTCTCGCTGTATATCATGGCGCCAAACGCCACTAATCCGAGAGTGCGTGTGCAACTCGGCATCCAAACCCCTTATGAAATCGCGAGCATTCGCACGGAAACCGGTTACACTTTCGAGATGAAGCTCCCGTTAGCCACGTTTGGCAGTTGGCTGACCAAGGAAGTGAAGCGTTTCGGGCTGGGTGTGGAGTTGATCGATTTCGACAATCCGGCTGATCTCAAGCTCTCCAAGGCCATCGGTTTCCTGATCCCGTCTGACGGCGTTGCCGGTCCGCCGCGACCGGAGCTTTATGGCGTGGCGGAGTTTTAGCTTTTGAGAATCGACGCCTTTTTTTTGATTGACTCGCTTGCCCTGATTGGGCAGATTAACCTATTCGTCTTGGCAGAAAGACGGTGCCGTAAAAAGGCTGAGAGGTAATCATTATGAATTTACGAAGGGTGCTTATCTGTCTGGCAGTGTGCTTGATATTGTTTTCGCATATTGCCACAGCCAGAGTCGTGAAAGTGATGACCCTTGATGGTCCAATCGGACCCATCACACTTAAGCATTTTGAGCGGGCGCTCCATTTGGCGGAGACCGAAGGGGCGGAGGCGCTGGTCGTGCAGTTGAACACGCCGGGGGGCGTGATGGAAACAACGCTGCGCATCACAACCGCCATTATGAATGCCAAGGTGCCGGTGATCGTGCATGTCTATCCCTCCGGCGGCAGGGCCGCCTCGGCGGGAGTCTATATTACCTATGCCGCGCATATTGCCGCAATGGCTTCCTCGACCAACATCGGGTCTGCAACACCGGTCTCGATGGGAGGGGAAAAGATGGACAGTGCGCTAGTCAAGAAGATCGTGAATGACGCCGTCGCCAACCTACAGGGAGCCGCGGAGAAGCGGGGGCGCAACCGATATTGGGCGGAGCGTGCGGTGCGAGAAGGTGTTAGCATAACCGCCTCGGAAGCCCTTGATTCCAATGTCGTCGATTTTATGGCTGAGAACCTGAGTGAGTTGCTGGATAAGGCTGACGGCAGGGTCGTCAAGATGGTTGACGGAGAGGATACGCTACACACGAAAGACGCCGTAACGGAAAAGGTAGAGAAGACTTTCTCCGAGGCTATCCTCGACGTCATCACCAGCCCTAACATCGTATTTATCCTTTTCTCGCTGGGTAGCTTGGGCCTCGCAATTGAGTTGTATAATCCCGGCGCGATCTTGCCTGGAATCGTCGGCGGCATTTGCATCATCGTCGCTTTGCTCGGGATGCAGGCACTACCGATCAATTATGCCGGATTGGCGCTGATCATACTGGCGATTATCTTGTTCCTGCTGGAGATCAAGGTCACCAGTTACGGCATGCTCACCATCGGCGGAATCATCGCCCTGATATTGGGAGGTCTAATGTTAATTGATAGTCCTGAACCGACGTTGCAGGTCAGCAAGAGTATCATCATAACTGTGTCACTGTGCGTGGCAGTGTTCTTGGTGTTTGCGGTCGGGTTTGTGGTTAAGTCTCGTCGAAAACAGGTGGAAACCGGTTTTGAGGGACTGGTAGGCCAAATTGGCAAGGTAAAAGAAGCCATCGACGGCGACGGGATGGTTTTCGTGGCGGGTGCGCTTTGGCACGCGATAGCGGAAGAGAAAATCCAAGTCGGCGAGAAGGTTCGCATTCTCTCAGGCGAGCACACGACTCTGAAAGTGGCAAAACTCAATTCCCACAAGGAGGGATAAATGGCTGCAGGAGCAGTACCGCTAATAGTAATCGTATTCTTTGCGCTGTTCATTCTTATGAATGCCATCCGCATATTGCAGGAATACGAACGCGGGGTGATTTTCCGGCTCGGACGTATGATCGGAGTCAAAGGACCCGGGTTGATTCTGCTGATTCCGCTCGTCGATCGCATGGTAAAAGTATCACTGCGAACGGTTACGATGGACGTTCCGCCGCAGGATGTCATTACCAAAGACAACGTGACGGTCAAAGTTAATGCCGTGATCTACTTCATGGTGATGGAACCGGCGAAGGCGATTATCGCCGTCGAGGACTATTTCTACGCGACTTCGATGATTGCGCAGACGACGCTTAGATCGGTGTTGGGGCAAGTTGATCTGGATGATCTGCTTTCCAACCGTGAAGAGATTAACCAGCGCCTGCAGAAGATCATTGACGATCAAACTGAGCCGTGGGGCATCAAGGTTTCGGTGGTAGAGGTCAAGAATGTCGACCTGCCGCAGGAAATGATTCGTGCGATCTCGCAGCAAGCCGAAGCCGAACGTACCCGCCGCGCCAAGGTCATTCACGCCACGGGCGAGTTCCAGGCGGCTGCCAAACTGACCGAGGCGGCGAAAGTGATGGAACAATCGCAGTATACGCTGCAATTGCGCTTCCTGCAGACGCTGACCGAAGTCGCTGCCGAGAAGAATTCGACGCTTATTTTTCCAGTGCCGATCGATCTGCTTACACCTTTCATGAGGAAGATGCAGCTCGAGTCAGACCAATTTGAGAAAAAAGAGTAATTCGGCTGCAATTAAGCCTGCGATATGCATAAAGTGCCGTCAGTCTGCCAGGGCAGGTTGACGGCATTTCTTTATCTGGCGTGAGAGGGACTGTTGAAAGAGCCCAGACCGTGTCATTGCGAGGAGTGCGGAGAGGTGCTGCAGGGTGTGGAGCACGACGAAGCAATCTCGATTTACGCCCTTCCGATGCAGGCGTGCAGATTGCTTCGTCGTCATTGCCCCTCCCCTCTCTCTCCCGCCCTGACTCCTCGCAATGACAATTCCGAGGTTTTTCAACGGTTCCGAGAGTTGGCGTCAATTCCGCGCTAGTCCGACGGCACGGAATGACTGTTGACTGACAACTGCGTTATTCCTACTTTGGATCACGTCGAGAGACCTATGCCGGTCATCGACGCGTTTGAGACGGGATGGCTTTGCAAAGGATATCATGGCAGGAAAGCTGCGTATTGCTGTATTTGCCTCGCACGGCGGTTCGAATCTGCAAGCTTTGATTGACGGCTGCGTTTCGGGACAGATCGCCGGGGAAATAGTGCTCGTGATCAGCAATAACCGCAAGGCGTACGCTCTGGAACGTGCGCGCATTCATCAAGTCGAGACCCTGGTTATCAGCGACATGGAATTCGATTCCGAAACGGCCTTTGCGCAGGAGCTTCTCAGTCAGCTTGCGGCGCACAGCATCGGACTGATCTGCCTGGCGGGCTATATGAAGAAGATGCCCATCGACGTGATTCGTGCCTATCGCAACCGTATTCTCAATATTCATCCGGCGTTGTTGCCTAAATTCGGGGGCAAAGGGATGTACGGAATTCACGTGCATGAGGCGGTGCTGGCGGCAGGCGAGAAAGAGACCGGCGTCACGATACATGTTGTCGACGAGGTGTACGACAATGGGAGGATATTGGCGCAGCGAAGAGTGCAGGTTAATCCTGATGACACACCAGAGTCGCTGCAGCAGCGAGTGCTGGAAATCGAACATCAACTGTACCCCGAAACGGTGGCAAAGATCGCGTCGGGGGAACTGCGATTGGAGTGACGATGGATAGTCTTTGGCAGACGACGATGCCTGATGTTAAGTTGTTTTCCCGCGGCAAGGTTCGCGATGTTTATGATTTGGATGATCGACTGCTAATCGTCGCGACCGACCGTCTCTCGGCATTTGACTATGTGCTGCCGGATCCGATTCCGGGCAAAGGCGCGGTGCTGACACGAATGTCGTTGTTCTGGTTCGAGTATCTCAAGGACGTGGTGCGGAATCATTTTATCACCGCCGATGTTGATGCCTATCCCGAGAACCTTCATAAGTACCGCGATCAACTTGAAGGGCGCTCAATGGTGGTAAGAAAGGCAGAGCGGATTGATATCGAGTGTGTTGTCAGAGGGTACATCGCAGGGTCACTGTGGAGTGACTATGTCAAGTGCCAAAAGTCCGGCAATACGAGAGTCCTCGGATTTACATTCGACAACAATCTTCAGGAGTCGCAGAAACTTGTTGAGCCGATCTTTACTCCCGCGACCAAGGAAGAAAGCGGGCATGATATCAATATTTCTTTTGAAGAGATGACACAGATCACGGGTCTGGAGATTGCTGCAAAACTGCGCTCGGTCTCAAAGGAGCTTTACAAGAGAGCTGCAAACTACTGTGAAAAGCGCGGTATTATTCTCGCAGATACCAAATTCGAGTTTGGTCTGTATGAAGGGGACGTTATTCTGATCGACGAAATACTCTCGCCCGATTCTTCCCGCTTTTGGCCGGCGGACAAGTACCGCGTAGGTAAGTCGCAAGAGTCATTTGACAAGCAATTCGTGCGCGACTTTCTTTCAAGCTCGGGTTGGAACAAAAACTCGCCGCCACCACATCTGCCCGAAAGTGTCATTGCGGGGACGCGGCAGCGTTATGAACTAGCCGAAAAGCTAATCGTGAATAATAGATGAGGAGTCCATGGTTTCCAACGACAAAAAGACTAACCGAATCAAGCGCGCCCTGATTAGCGTCTCTGACAAGACCGGTATCGTTGAACTTGCCAGATTCCTTGAAGGGGAAGGTGTTGAACTCATTTCTACCGGCGGAACCAAGCAGGTGCTCAAAGATGCCGGAATTCGTGTGGTGACCGTGTCATCGTTTACCGGTGCGCCGGAGATTCTCGATGGCAGGGTCAAGACGCTACATCCCAAAATCGCCGCCGGAATTCTGTTTCGACGCGACATCCCCGATCATCAGAAGGAACTTGATGGTCAGGACTACAAGGCGATTGATTTGGTCGTTGTCAATCTATATCCCTTCGCGCAGACTGTTGCCAAAGGAGGCTCGGAAGAGGAAATTATCGAGAACATTGATATTGGTGGTCCGACACTAATTCGTGCCGCCGCCAAGAACTTCGAGGGAGTGACTGTGTTGGTGCGGCCATCACAGTATAAGACGTTTACGGAAGAGTTCCAGGCCACCGAAGGGGCGTTGTCGCCAGTCTCGCGGCGACTCCATGCTGCCGCGGCCTATAAACTGATTTTTGAATACGACCGGGCCATCAGTGAATACTTCCAAGGTAGTAAGTCAACCGGGGCCGAAGAGGAATTCCCGGCATCCATTTCATTCAACTTGAGTAAGGTCGCTTCGCTGCGCTATGGCGAGAATCCGCATCAATTAGCCGCGCTATATCGCAATGCTGCCGGGAAGTCACTCTCTCTGGTTGACTCGGAACAACTTGCCGGCAAAGAGCTGTCCTACAACAATTATGTCGATCTCGATTCGGTGCTTGGCATGATCGTCGATTTCGAGCAGCCATTTGCCTGCATTGTCAAGCACACAAATCCCTGCGGGGCCGCTTGCGCTGACAAGCTGGCCGATGCCTACCGCGACGCGCTTGCTTCTGATCCGATGTCGGCCTACGGTTCGATCATCGGGCTTAATCGCAAGGTCGATATGGAAACCGCGCATTTATTGCATGAAACCGAGTTTGTTGAATGCATCATTGCTCCGGAGTATGAGGATGCAGCATTGGCGTTGCTGTCGAAAAAGAAGCAACGTCGCCTGCTGCGCTTGCCGCAAATAGGCAGAACCGGCACGGCCGACCACGTTTTTCGCTCGGTCGCAGGAGGGTTTCTCTATCAGTCGGCGGACAAAAAAGTCGTGCGCGAGGCTGAATTGACGGTTGTCACCAAAGCTAAGCCGACTGCGACGCAGATAACGTCGCTGCTTTTCGGCTTCCAGTTGGTCAAGCATGTCAAATCGAACGCAATTATCATTATCGACGGCGCCAAACTTGTAGGATTTGGGTGTGGTCAGACATCGCGCGTGGATGCCGTGGAGCAAGCGGTTAAAAAGGCGAAAGGTCGCGCGCAAGGCGCGGTGCTGGCTTCGGATGCCTTTTTCCCAATGGCGGATGGTGTGGAAGTCGCTGCCGCCGCAGGTGTCAAGGCTATCATCCAGCCGGGAGGCTCGAAACGTGACGAAGATGCTATTGCGGCGGCGGACAAGGCCGGAATTGCTATGGTTTTCACCGGCGTGCGGCATTTCAAACATTAGCCGTCGTAAGTTGCGAAGTATGAAATGACCGGCTATTACAAGAAGAATCTTGCCGGAGATCGACTTCGCCGGGCATATGAACTTGCGCCGCCGCGGGTGCAGCAATACTTTGAAGCTGAAATCGCGCACGTTATCGGCAAGCTTCAAGCGACCGACACGGTATTGGAACTTGGCTGCGGCTTTGGACGTGTGCTGCGGCGCCTGGCACCTTATACCGGCGCAATTATAGGCGTCGACACTTCCGAAGCGAGTCTGCAGGCAGCCAGAGAGTATTGTGAGGGGATGAGCAACGTCCGTCTCTTGAGAATGAACGCAGAAGAACTCGGCTTCGTGGATGGCTCATTTGACAAGGTGATCTGCATTCAGAACGGAATCTCCGCGTTCCATCTTGACCCCGCTGGTTGGGTGAAAGAGAGCGTTCGGGTTACAAGACCGGGGGGATTGGTGTTGATATCCACCTACTCTGAGAAGTTCTGGAATCATCGTCTCGAATGGTTTCGCATTCAATCAGAGCATGGACTCGTTGGTGAAATCGATTGGGATGCTACACGAGAAGGGGAGATCGTTTGCAAAGACGGCTTCCGTGCAACGACCTACACAGCGGACCGCTTTGCCTCGATTGTATCTGAGTTGGGACGACGCTGCACAATCACGGAAGTTGACGAATCCAGTCTGTTCTGTGAGATAACGGCCTGACGTGGTTTCTTTCATGTAGGGATCAAACGCACGGTTGGCGCGCGAACGGTGATTACCTGTCTGGGAACAAATACGTATGTCAATTTAGCTTCGGAAGTCAAGCCTTTTTTCCGCACTCGTTTAATTCTTCACTCAGACCCCGATTTCTAACAGCGAAAGCGGCACTTTTATTCTTGCCAAATCGTGACAACAGAGCTTTATTTGATTTGTGGAAGTCGGGCGGTTGTGAGCAAGGTCACGGATGGCGTAGCAAGCGCAGGTAAGCGATACTGTCAATGGGCACTTAGCTACGGGAATTGATGATGGAAGAAAAGATTCTGGAAATAGTGTTTTATCTGGTAGAACACGTCCGCAGTCACAACGGACAAATCGGACCGTTTCGCTCTATCTCCAAAGATCTGAAGAGCCGCGGTTTCACCGATTCGGAAATTTCGTCGGCCTACGGTTGGTTCCTGGAGGAGTTGCAGAAAGAGGGGGGACGGATTCAGCCGATTGAGAAATCGCCGGTCTCTGTTCGCGTGCTTAGTTCCCAGGAAATGCAACACTTTACGCCGGACGCCGCCGGCCTGTTGTTGCAGCTTCTGCGATTCCGATTGGTTACACCCGCGCAGTTCGAGCGGATCGTCGACAAGTCGATGATGCTGGGGGGGGAAGTAATTGATTTGCCCGTCATGAAAGTTATCGCCGCTCGTTACGTATTCTCCTCAGGCGCCACCGTCGACCTGAACTGGTTCAACGTAGACGGCAACGAAGCGATTAACTGATCGCAGAATTGATCATGCGGCTACAAGACAAGAAGATATTGCTGGGGATTAGTGGCTGTATAGCTGCATACAAGTCCTGCTTCCTGGTCCGCCTGCTTAAGAAGGAGGGGGCCGACGTCAAGGTCGTGCTTACCCAATCGGCGACCCAGTTTGTCACCAAAACGACTCTCGAGACCCTATCCAATAATCCCGTGGCGCTCGAAATGTTTCCCGCAGATCGCTTTGTCTCAACCCATCACATCTCGTACGCCGAATGGGCAGACCTGATTGTGCTGGCACCGGCGACCGGAAATCTAATTGGCAAAATCGCCAACGGTATCGCCGACGATCTGTTGACGACGATAGTGATGGCTAAACGCTGTCCGGTCATGATTGCGCCAGCCATGAACACTGAGATGTATTTGAATCCGATTGTTCAGGAAAACATGTCCGTATTGCACGAACTTGGCTACCTGCTTATCTCGCCGGGTTCCGGCGAACTCGCCTGCGAGACGGTAGGCATAGGGCGGCTTGAGGAACCAGAGATTATCCTGAAGAGGATCATCGCCCATTTTCAGACCAGCCAGAGTCTGGCAGGACAGCGCATAGTGGTTACGGCTGGGCCAACACGCGAGAAGATAGATCCGGTCAGGTACATCTCCAATTTCTCTTCGGGCAAGATGGGCTATGCCATTGCCGCCGAAGCAGCAGCGCGCGGTGCAGAAGTTGTGTTGATTTCGGGACCGACCGCGCTTACAACACCGACCGGTGTGGCGCGCATAAACATTGAGTCGGCGGAGGAATTGCAGCGGCAAGTGCAGAAGCACGCCGGCAAGAAAGATATCTTGATTATGGCCGCGGCGGTTGCCGACTATAAGTCCGCGAAAGTGTCGAAGACCAAGATTCCGCACGGCGCTTTGTCTCAGATTGAGTTGAAGGCAAACCCTGATGTCTTGGCGGAACTGGGCAAATCCAGGTCGCGACCCAAGTACGTTGTTGGTTTTGCTCTGGAAGTCGGGTCGGACAGCAAGAATGCGGTTCGCAAGCTCAAGGAGAAGAACCTTGACATGATCGTGATGAATGATCCGACGCAACCCGGCATTGGTTTTGGAGGGGATTACAATCAAGTGACGATCTTCACAACCAAGGGGAAACCGATAGAGCTTGAGACAATGCCCAAACCGGAACTGGCGAAGGTCATCCTCGATATGATCATCGGTAAGCTGTCGCGAAAGCAAGCATGACCACGCGCAAACCGATTGTCGATATTTTCTCTCAGGTAATTGAGCAGCAGCGTGAGTTGGGACTTGGCGAACTGCGACTTGATCGAGATGCTGTTGCTATACTCCTGCCACCAGAGCCGAGCAAAAAACCAGCGCGCGATTCTGCGGCGCCGACTAAAGCACTTACCGACTATTGCGAACAGATCAACAATTGCACAAAGTGCCGACTGCATGAAGGGCGGAACAAGTTTGTCTTCGGAGTCGGTAATCCTGCGGCTGATGTGATGTTTGTCGGCGAAGGGCCGGGGCATGACGAGGATATAAAGGGGGAGCCATTTGTCGGGCGCGGCGGGCAATTGCTGGATAAAATTTTAGCCGCAATCAAGTTCGACCGCAAGCAGATTTACATCGCCAACATTGTCAAATGTCGTCCCCCAAACAACCGCGATCCTCAACCGGACGAGATGTCCGAATGTCTGCCTTATCTTAGGAAGCAGATCGAGATCATCAATCCGCGGTTTATCTGTTGTCTCGGTCGAGTAGCGGTACAGGCGCTGCTCGGAGTAACGACGCCACTTGGCAAGATGCGCGGACGCTTTATGGATTTTGAGGGGCGCAAACTGATGGTCACCTATCACCCGGCGGCATTGCTACGTTTTCCACAATACAAGCGCGACACCTGGGAAGACGTCCAGATGTTACGCAAGGCATACGACGAATGGATGGCGACGTAAGTTTGTCCACATGTGGATAACTCCGTTTCCACAACGGTGAATACCTTCGGACTCTTCGTCTTGCCGCTTTGTCCTCACGCACTTAAACACACGTAGAATGTTAATAGGAAGATGAGATAGCGTTAGCAGATGCGGCGAATATACATTATCTTTGAACCGGATGGGAACGGAAGCCATCGGGGCCTTACACCAGCAAACACAGAGCATGGACGAGACATTAGCTGACAGGACGCCACCACAGGATCGACAGGCAGAAGTGTCGCTTCTGGGTGCGCTCTTAATAGACAATTCCTATATTCCCAATGTCTGCACGATCATCAATAGTGAAGACTTCTACGATCGGCGCCACCGCATAGTGTTCGAGGCCATAGTTGCGCTTTTTGAACAGAACACTCCCGCAGATTTGGTGACTGTTACCGACAAACTGACCACGCTGTCGCAACTTGACAATATCGGTGGTCGGGCATACCTGATCGAATTGACCGATGACGTCTATTCCGCCGCCAATTGCGAGCGCTATGCCGAAATCACCAAGGAGAAATCGATCCTACGGCGTCTGATGGGTCTGGCGTCCAACATCTACAGCAAGGCGCAGCGGCAAGAGGGGGAGGTCAAAGAACTGCTGAACGAAGTGGAAAGCCGAATCTTCGAGATATCGTCACGTCGTTCCGACAAGGGATACCAACAGATCAAGGATTTGCTGCCGGCAACATTGAGCAGGATGGAAGAGTTAGAGAAGTTCAAAGGTCAGGTAACCGGCCTGGCCACGGGACTGACCGATTTGGATATGTTGACCGCCGGTATGCATGGTGGCGAGTTTATTGTGGTTGCCGGACGCCCGGGTATGGGCAAAACGGCGTTTGCGTTGCGTATTGTCGAAAACGTGGCGGTCGAGCAGGCAAAGCCTGTCGTTATCTTCTCATTGGAAATGTCTTCCGAACAGATTGTGCAGCGCATGCTGGCTTCTCGGGCGCGCGTCGACTCTCATCGCCTCCGTACCGGTCGCCTGCGTGATCATGAATGGACGAATCTTAACATTGCCGCCGGACCACTGGCGGAATCGCCGATCTTCTTGGATGACTCCGCCACAATGACCGTCTGGGACCTTCGCACCAAGGCACGGTTGCTAAAGAGCCAATTTGATATCGGCTTGGTTGTAGTCGACTATTTGCAACTGATGGATGCCGGTGGACGAATCGAGAATCGTCAGCAGGAGATCTCGCTAATCAGCCGGTCTCTCAAGGGTCTGTCAAAGGAACTGAATATCCCGGTGATTGCCTGCAGCCAGTTGTCTCGACAGGTCGAAACCCGCGGTGGTGAAAAGCGACCGATTCTGGCCGACTTGCGGGAATCGGGCGCTATCGAGCAGGACGCCGACGTTGTAGTGTTTGTCTATCGCCCGTCAGCTTACAAACTGAGCGAAGAGGAGCGCGAACAGTTGAAAGGCACTGACGAGGAGAAACTTGCGGAGATCATCGTAGCTAAGCAGCGTAATGGTCCGACCGGCACTATCAAGCTGACATTCATCGACGAGTACATCAGGTTCGAGAACCGTGACACAGTGCGCACGGACTCTGCCTATCCCAACGTGCCCTTCTAATGGCGCCGCAATGAACACGAAGTCAAACGACAAGACCATATATGTCTGCTCTGCCTGTGGTAGAGGTTTCTCTCGCTGGATAGGCAAATGTCCCGATTGTGGCGAGTGGAATACTATTATCGAAGAGAAGGTGACGGCCGCAAGGCCCAAAAAACGTAGTGTTGTCCCCGAGACTGACGCCACTCCCATAACCCTATGTCATTCACGGCAGCAGCCGATGATCCAATGCGGCATAGATGAATTTGATTTACTGCTCGGCGGTGGTCTGGTCCCTGATTCGTCCATTCTCATCGGGGGCGAACCGGGAATCGGCAAATCGACACTGATGCTACAGGTAGCAGGCGGGCTGGCGAATCAGAACCTGAGTGCGCTCTATTGCACCGGCGAGGAATCGACACAACAGGTTGGCATGCGTGGTGCACGGATCGGCATCCACAGTGAGCTTCTGCAGATTGCCGCTGTGCGCGAACTACCGCAAATCTATGCTCTGATTAATCGAATCAAGCCGGCAGTCGTGGTCATCGATTCGGCGCAGACCCTGTATGATCCCGAGCTGGAATCCGCTCCCGGTACTGTCAGCCAAATACGCTCCACGGCAGCCGAACTGGTCGACTTCTGCAAACGTGGCGATATGCTACTGGTGCTGATCGGCCACATTACCAAAGATGGCGCAATAGCCGGACCGAAGATTCTTGAGCATCTCGTCGATGTGGTGCTGTACTTTGAAGGTGAGAGCCACAATTGGTTCAGGTTGCTGCGCGTCAAGAAGAACCGATTTGGGCCGGCATCGGAGATCGGCATTTTTCAGATCGGCGAAGAAGGATTGTTTGCGGTCGGCAATCCGTCCGAGTTGTTTCTGAACGAATATCCCGAAGACATCCCCGGTCGTGCCGTTGTCACCGCTGTCGAAGGGCAGCGTCCACTCCTGTTGGAGATACAGGCGCTGGCAACTCAAACCAACTTCGGTTTCCCACAGCGCGTGTCATCCGGCTATGACTCCCGTCGGTTAGCCTTGATGCTCGCGATCCTGGAGAAGCGGCAGCGGATACAGTTCGGCCAGCGCGATGTGTTCGTCAATCTGGCGGGGGGACTCAAAATTGATGATCCGGCGCTTGACTTAGGATTGGTTGCAGCTCTGATATCATCCGTTGAAGATATTCCGGTGCAGCCGCAGACAGTACTGATTGGTGAAGTCGGTCTGTCGGGCGAAGTTCGCGCCGTGCCTTTTGCTGAACGTCGCATAGCCGAGGCTGCAAAGCTCGGATTTCAGAAAGTAATCCTGCCAAAGAAGAACCTGAGAGGATTGAAGCCTCGAAACGACATCGCGCTGGTAGGCGTAGAGAAACTTCAGGAGCTTCCCAAAGCCGCATTAATGTGAGGCAGACTCTCTCGGGGCCAGAAGAACTACCGAGTGCTTCGACAGACACCCGCTTCTTGGGGCGACTAGGCGTAGTTACTGGATTCGCGCTCTATTCGGTAATGCGATACGAGATCGCCCAGATGAAATTGCCGAAGGTATTGACATTCGCATCACGCAACGCCGCCGGGTGAAATGCCTCGATCACGATCTGGCTGCAGGCTCCAGCCTCCCCCGCTGAACTCTCAGCCATGTCGCTATAGCTGAAATGTCCGTCGCCGAGGTCCTCCATCGCGAAGTGCTCCATCACCCCATTTATCTCGTAATGGACGTAGATGTCTTCCGGAACGAGAGCGTCATCAGCAGGGTTGGCATAGACGTCGATCGTCACCGGCTCGCTGCGGCTGATACGTGGAATCTGCTGCGCCGGCAGATAGGCGGACTTGACCTTGGGACGCGAGACCAACCTCTGGTCGGCCCATTCAAGGACAACCGAATCGAGAACTGGAGATGCGGCGTTCTTCGTGGAACGCTGCCACTGACCACCAATGGCATACAACGACCAGCCGCGATAGGCAGCGTCATCCGAACTGAATTTCACCATCATGGCAGGCAGGTTCTCGAAGTACGTTACGTCCTTGATTGTAACAGACTTCGTAACGGCGTCAATGATGTGATACCGGCACACCAATGAATCCATTATAGTCGCATTTCTGACATGCGCTCTCCTGCTTGCGTCAACCTGAATCTCCGCACAGGGATTGTCTTGGTTGAGATCATCCGCGAGGCAGGAATCGGTAGCTGACGGGATCGTACGCTTGTGTGATACGATTTCCACCCAGTAATCCTGCGGTGTGATCGATTCGGCACCCAAGGCTGCCGGGGCTGTCTGCAAGGCCCGATTGGTGACATCGAGCCAGATTTGGGGGTAGATCGACGTAGCCACCGCGTCACGGGTCAGCAACTGAGTTATCTGATATAGATCGGTCAACTGGTAGTCCGATGTCTTGTCGCTGCAGCCGGCCCAAAGCGCTACCACGACCAAGACGGTTATGACAAGTATCTTTCTTCCAAACGGCATGTTCACACCTCTTGTTTTATCATTAAGACGGCCGATTGGCCGTTTTGTTCAATCGCCTATCTTTTTGCTTTCTTGCGTTTGACGCCTTCTTTGAGTCCCTCGATTCGATCTCGCAACTCGGCGGCGCGCTCAAACTCCAACTCTCTGGCGGCCGCCTCCATCTGCTGGATCAGAAACGCAGTCTTGTCCTCGACAGTCATTTCCTCGAAAAAATCCGGCAGCAACATCTCTTGGTTCTCTGCAGTTTTGCTGTCGGCAAAGCGGGTTGCCTGGAGAATCTCCTCTCGCGTCTTGTAAATGGTCTCCGGTATGATATCGTGTTCCCGGTTGTAATCAACTTGAATCTGGCGACGACGATTGGTTTCGGCAATCATTTTCTTCATTGAGTTGGTGATGGTGTCAGCGTACATGATCACTCCACCGTCAACGTTGCGCGCCGCGCGGCCGGCTGTTTGCATCAGGGAGCGCTCCGAGCGCAAGAATCCTTCCTTGTCGGCGTCCAGAATGGCAACCAGTGACACCTCCGGCAAATCAAGTCCTTCGCGGAGCAAGTTGATACCAACCAATACATCAAATTCCGCCAGGCGCAGATCGCGCAGGATCTCTGTCCGCTCAATTGTGTCGATCTCCGAATGCAGATACCGTACCCTAATGCTCAGGCGCGCCAGATAGTCTGCCAAGTCCTCGGCCATCCGCTTGGTGAGTGTCGTGACCAGAACTCGCTGTCCGGAAGCCGCGCACTTGCGAATCTCCTTGATCAGGTCGTCGATTTGTCCTTCGACAGGTTTGATCGTGATCGTGGGATCGACCAATCCAGTCGGTCGGATAATCTGCTCCACCACCACGCCGCCGGAATTCTCCAACTCCAGATCACCCGGAGTTGCCGAGCAATAGATCGTTTGCGGAATCAACTGGACGAATTCATTATAGACCAACGGTCGGTTATCAAGCGCTGACGGAAGCCGGAAGCCATGTGCGACCAATACTTCCTTGCGAGAGCGATCGCCCGCATACATCCCCTTGATCTGGGGGATGGTCTGGTGCGATTCATCAATAATCAGCAGAAAATCGGACGGAAAGAAGTCAATCAGCGTGTAGGGTCGCTCACCCGGCGCCCGACCGGAAAACCAGCGTGAGTAATTCTCGATGCCGGTGCAGTATCCGATTTCGCGCAGCATTTCCAGATCATACAGCGTGCGCGATTCCAGTCGTTGAGCTTCCAGCAGCTTGTCATGAGCGCGGAACTCCGCTAGTTGCAGCCGGAGTTCTTCCTGTATGCCAGCGACGGCCCGTTGAACCGTGTCCGAACCGGTAACAAAATGTCGTGCCGGATAGATCGCGATTCTTTCGAGTTCAGATTGGACCTCACCGGTGAGCGGGTTGAACGTGCGGATGCGGTCAATCGCATCACCGAACATCTCAATGCGCACGCCGTTGACCTCGTAGGCCGGAAATATCTCGATCGTGTCCCCGCGCACGCGGAAGTGCCCACGCGAAAAATCGATATCGTTGCGAGTATACTGAATGTCAATCAACCGTCGCAGAATGCTATTGCGTTCGGCCTCCTCGCCGGTTTTCAGCAGCAGCAACATGTTTTTGTATTCGGTCGGCGAGCCGATGCCGTAGATGCACGAAACGGAGGCAATGATGACCACATCACTGCGTTCAAGCAACGAACTGGTAGCGCGCAGCCGCAATCGATCTATATTCTCGTTGATTGACGTGTCTTTCTCGATGTAGGTGTCGGTCGCCGGCATATAGGCTTCCGGCTGATAGTAGTCGTAGTAGCTTATAAAGAATTCGACGGCGTTGTCGGGGAAATACGCCTGGAACTCACCATACAGTTGGGCCGCCAGTGTCTTGTTGTGCGAGATGATAAGGGTCGGTTTGCCGATGTTCTTGATGACATTGGCCATCGTAAACGTCTTGCCCGAACCGGTCACCCCCAACAGAGTCTGATATTTCTCTCCGGCCAGCACCCCTTGTGTCAGTTTGGCTATGGCCTGTGGTTGGTCGCCACGCGGCTGGTATTTGGAGACTAGCTTAAAATCTGCCACGACTACAATGTACCACAAAAGGAAGTTACGTCAATCGCTGTCACAGACGTTTTTTGGGAACTTCTTGGGCCGCGTATGTTTAAGACTGATAGACTGTTAAGCATCGGTGTACGTCAGATTCTGCTTGACAATGGCTGTCTTTCCACTATTTTGGGAAGTTTATTTCTCGTTTTCTTATGAAGGGAGTAACAGTCTTATGTATGCAATCGTTGAGACAGCCGGCCTGCAGTTCCGGGTGGAGGAAGGTGACATACTCAAGGTGCCAATGTTGGTTGGCCAACCGGGTGGCAGTCACGAATTCGATAGAGTTCTGATGATCGGCGGCGACGAAAACCGCATTGGCAAGCCGGTCGTTGAGGGTGCGAGAGTTCAGGCAACAATACTGAGCCACGGCAAGAGCGAAAAGGTGATCATTTTCAAGAAGAAAAAGCGTACCGACTACTATTTGAAGCGCGGTCATCGTCAGGACGTCACGGAGCTGAAGATCGAAAAAATTATCATCTGAAGGATACAGACGGATGTTTGGAACTAAGGCAGCGCAGTTACTACTACTCACGTTGCTTGTACTAGCGACGGCCTCCGAGGTGCGGTCTCAAGCATATCAGATTACAACGGTCGAGGTCGAAGGCAACAGGACAGTCGAGACCTCACTGATCCTATCGGTGTCGGGCCTGCAGCCGGGGTCTACCTTGTCGTCGACTGCGGCGCAGCAAGCAATCCGCCAGATTTACGCGCTGGGGCTGTTTGCCGATGTCGCAATCGATGGTGAGCTTGCGGGTGGAGGCATACGCCTCAGGATTGTCGTCAAAGAGCATCCGAAGATCAAGACCTTCAAGATTGAGGGAAACAAGCATATCAAGAACGACGAGATTAAGCCGAAGTTAGTCGTTTTCGAGAATCAGCCTGCAGGGCCATACCGGATTTCTGCCAGTTGCGAAGGGATCAAGAGTCTCTACCGCAAAGAGGGCTACTATCTCGCCGAGGTGAAGCCTGAAATAAAGACGCTCGACTCCGGTGACGTGGCTCTGACTCTCAAGATCAAAGAAAATGAGAAAGTCAAAATCCGTGACATTCGCTTCGCTGGAAACTCCGTTTTCAAGGATGACAAGCTGCGCGGCGAAATGAAAAGCAAGCCGGACGGATTCTTGCGCTCAGGTTCCTTCAAACAAGACCAATTCGACGAAGACAAAGACAAGATAATTCAGTTCTACAATAAGAAGGGCTACATCGATGCGGCGGTGACCGGGGACAGCATCACCGTTAATCCCGACGGCAAGGGAATGCTCGTACAGATCTTTCTCACCGAAGGAAATCGATACTACTTCGGCGATGTAAGTTTCGTCGGCAACGAGAAGTTCACGGCGGATGCTTTGAGAAAGCAGTTGAAGTTCAAGAACGGAGATATCTACAATTCGGAGAAATTCGATGAATCGGTAACCAATCTCTATACCGCCTATCAGGATGAGGGTTATATCCATGCGCGCATCATTGACAACCCTCAGACCGTTGACTCTGTGCGGCAGATTAGTTTCGAGGTTTCCGAAGGAATGCCGTCGCACATAAACAAGGTACTGATTGAAGGGAACACCAAAACCAAAGAGAAAGTTATTCGACGCGAACTGTTTTCTCGACCGGGAGACATCTTCCAACGGTCGGTGTTGATGCGATCGATGCGCAATGTGATGGTGCTGAACTACTTCAATCCTGAGAAAACGACTCCCGACATCAAGAACCTGCCTAACGGTGACATTGATCTGCAAGTCAAGGTCGAGGAAAAACCAACCGGCCAAGTGCAGGCAGGCGCCGGCTACTCGGCGACAGACAAGCTGGTGGGCACACTGGGACTCGGCATTCCCAATTTCCGAGGGAACGGCCAGAGTGTCAATCTTGACTGGGCATTCGGCAGCAGCAAGACATCGGTTTCGCTGTCGTTTACGGAACCCTGGATGTTCGACAGACCGACTTCCATGGGATTTGATCTCTTTAACATTACTCGCGTGCTTACTTACTCCGATGAGCAGTTTAGCGAGGAGAGTCGCGGTACCGGAGTGAATGTCGGAAGAAGGCTAAGTTGGCCGGATGACTACTTCCGAATCTCTGCTCGCTATACTCTCGAGAAGATTCGCTACTATGATTTTAACACTGTCTATCGTACTCGCTATGCGGGCGATGCCACCAGTTTGCTGGCGTACGAAAATCAGTGGCAAACCACATCGGTGGTCGGTGTCACGATTACGCGCGATTCACGCGATCTCTCGCAATTTGCCACTTCGGGCGCGCTGGTCACACTCAATTCCGAGTACTCTGGTGGTCCGCTCGGCGGCGACTGGTTGTATCACAAGCATGTTTTCGATGCGGCAAAGTACACTCGCATCTGGTGGAAACTGGTCTTAGCAACGAAAGCCCGAGTCGGAGTCGTTGACTCACCCGATGGTGACACGAAGATACCCTATACTGAACGATTTGCCCCCGGTGGCACTTCCACTGATGGGATGATCCGGGGTTATGACGAATATACTGTTGGTCCCCGAAGCTCCAGCGGAGCGTATTTGCGCGGAAGATCGGAGTTGGTCTACAACGTTGAATTGCAGGCGCCGATTGTACCGCAGCAAATTTATGCTCTCGTCTTCGCGGACGCCGGAAACTCGTGGCTGTCCGGCCGCCAGATCAGACCTTTTGACTTGGACAAGTATGACGGGCTGAAGAAATCAGTTGGCGCCGGCGCCCGAATAAATATCCCGGGCGTAGGTATGATCGGCCTTGACATCGGTTACGGGTACAATCGCTCGGATGGGGCGCAATGGAAACCGCATTTTCAATTTGGAGCCACTTTTTAGTCCAAAATAGCAACGGAGGAACCCAATGGATTATTGTTTCAGGAAGAGCTTGCTGATTGCCTTGCTGGCAGTTCTTGCGCTGCCCTATGCCGCGAAAGCGCAGGAAAAAATCGTGTATATCGACTCCTATCGCATTCGGCTCGAATACAAAGAGTTCCAGGACGCACAAGCGCAGTTCAACAAGGAAGTTGAGCAATGGAACGCCGAGGTGGAAAAGGGTCAGAAAGAGGTCGAGGCAATGGAGGCCGATCTGAGCAAACAGACACTGATCCTTTCTGATGCGAAGAAGAAGGAAAAAGAGGCTGAGATTCAGCAGAAGAAGGATGTCTGGCAGAAGATGGCTAATGACATCTTCGGACCAGATGGTCGTGCTGAGAAGCGAAACGCTGAATTGACCAAACCGTTGCTGGACAAGATCAACGCGGTGCTTGAAAAAATCGCCATTGCGGAAGGTTACGCTCTCGTCTTGGATACCGTGAATGGCAATATCGCCTATGGCAAGAAAGATCTCGATATCACCGAGAAGGTTCTGGAAGAACTCGAAAAAACACAGTAACGCATGAAGCTTTCTGAGATCGCCGAGAGAACCGGGGCGACCCTGATTGGCGACGGCAGTGCCGAAATCCTCAGGGTCAGCACTGTTGAGCAGGCCGGAACAGGGGACCTGACCTTTGTCGCCAATCCCCGCTACAACCATTTTCTTGAATCCACGCAAGCTACAGCGGTAGTCCTAAGCAAGGCTATTGAGACATCGCGCTTAAACCTGCTGGTTCATCCCGACCCTTACTACGCCTTCAGCGTAGCCCTTACGCTCTTCTACCCGAAACCCGGCAGTCATCTCAAGTCCGGAATTGCCGCCAACGCCGTTGTCGCGCCGACTGCTACCATTGGCGCGAATGTCCATGTGGGCAATTTCGTGGAGATTGGCGAGGGCGCTGTCATCGGCGACGGCACAAAGATCATGAAGGGCTGTACCATCGGTGCGGGGGTCAAGATTGGCAGGGATTGTCTGCTCCATCCCAACGTTACGGTCTATGACGGTTGTCTTTTCGGTAATCATGTCGCCATTCATTCCGGCACGGTGATCGGATCGGATGGATTTGGTTATGCTATTCATGACGGTATTCATCACAAGATATTGCAGGTTGGAATAGTCCGAATCGAGGACAATGTCGAGATCGGCTCCAACTGTTCGATTGATCGTGCGGCTCTCAACGAGACGGTGATCGGCGAAGGCACCAAGATTGACAACCTCGTGCAAATCGCTCACAATGTAAAGATTGGCAAGCGCTGCATCATTGTTGCGCAGGTCGGTATCTCGGGCTCGACCGTCCTTGGTGAGTATGTTACACTTGCCGGGCAGGTGGGCGTCGTTGGACACATCGAGATTGGTGATCGGGCGATAGTCATTGCACAGGCAGGTGTGCCGAAGTCGCTGGAAGGTGGCAAGATTTATGCCGGTTCGCCGGCGCGGGAATTCATGGAATTCAAGAAAACCGAAGCGCAGATTCACCGCTTACCGCAACGACTGGAACAACTTAAGAAGCTGGAAGCGGAAATTGCAGATATTAGAACAAAACTGGAGACAACGGACTAGGCTGATTGCCTAAGGGAGCGCCATGCCTGGGCGTCGTGTGCGGGTTAGCAGCCACCTGACACACTGCCCCAAAGCAACTAACTTGCTTGACATCGCGGCGCTTTTGCGTATAATAAAGGTCAATGTTTTTCTTAGGAGTTCTGGGAAATGGCAAAAAGACAATCGTTCGCTGATAAGGCCAACAAGAAGGCGCATCTGAAGATTTGTCCGATCTGTAATTCCGCAATTGACTGTGTACGGATGGTTGATCCGGCGTACTCCAGCGACAAGAAATCGTGGAAGTTCAAGGACAAGATCGTGGAAATCTGCAAATGCAACGAAAAAGCGATCTTAGGATAGATTCGGTTTAGCGGGCATTCATCAAAAGCACGTTCGGTTTGGGTTCGATTCCCCGACCTTGACTAATGTCGTATCTGGCAGGAACTTGAAATCGTTGCTGGAAACAGAGTTTTTTCCATTTGTCATCAGGCCGGCGCGTTATATCGGTAACGAGTTGGGTTCCATCCATAAATCCAATCCGAATGTCACTGCGGTTGCGCTTGCCTTCTGTGATGTCTATGACGTGGGCATGTCCTTTCCGGGCTTGTTTAGCATCTACCGGTCAGTCAACGCCAACGAAAACGCCGTTTGCGAACGCGCTTTCGCACCGGATTCTGACGCCGAGAAGCTACTGCGAGACCGACAACTAAGACTCTTCTCACTGGAAACATACAAACCCCTGAATGAGTTTGACCTGCTGTTGGCGCTTGTGCCCGGTGAATTGTGTCTGACGAATTTACTGACTATTCTTGATTTGGGGGGAATCGGAATTCGAAGCATTGACCGCAGCCAGACATGCCCTCTCGTTGGTGCAGTAGTGCCTCCGTGCTTCAATCCGGAACCAATCGCCGATTTTGTGGATTTCGTGATTTTCAGTGCACCCGAAGCGATTCTTGATAGTGTAATCAAGCTACTGTCCGAACGGCAGACTTCGTCTCGGTCGGAACTACCAAGAAAGCTCTCACAAATCGCCGGTATCTATGTTCCGGCACTCTATCAGCCCGAATATGAAGGCGAAACTCTTGTGCGGATGACCGGAATTATGCCGGCAGTGCCCGTGAGGTCGGGAGGCTCAAACATTGCCCCGTATGAAGGTAAAGCACTGGCCATTCCGATTGTTCCGTTTGAGGAAATCGCTCACGAACACCTGCCGGTCGAACTTGCGTTTGGGGCTGGACACAATTGTCGCGTCTGCCCGGCATTAGGTTCACATGACGGGCGTGAGGCCGATCCCGTATTTTTGGCAAATTCGATATTGGAGGGTTTGAACCAGACAGGCTTCGACGAGTTGACCTTGATGGCAAACTGGTCTGCGGATTATCGACATTTCGACCGTTTGCTGGAGGCTCTTGCTGACCGTTTGCGCGGCAGACAAATCAGAGTCAACTTGCCGCTGCTGCGTCCAAGCCTGCGAACGTTTGATTCAATTCGCAAACTCTCGTCGGCATGCGGGAAGCAGTCGCTTTCCTTTCTGTTGGAGGCAGGGAGCGACCGTTTGCGCGAGACGATGGGTCGGTACTTCTCCATTGATGAGTTTTATCGGGTTGTGGCGAACTCGCTGGCGGCGGGATGGCATTCACTGAAACTCCATTTTGTGCTCGGTTTGCCGACTGAGACTCGGGCTGATGTCGACGCAATCATTGATATCGTGAGAAACTGCGTGGAGATTGGTCAGGAGTATGGTGACAAGGCGATATTCCATGTTGCGCTGGCGCCATACATACCGAGGTCGCGGACACGTTGGCAGTGGGAACGCCAGATCTCTGTGGATGACTATCTCTCAAGTGTCGACTACGTACGGCGGCAGCTCAGGAGCAAGAACGCTCAGGTCACCCACCGCCATGCCGAGCCGGCCTATCTTGAGGGTGCTCTGGCCCGAGGAGATCGCCGCGTTGGCACAGCCATCATGCGCGCCTATGAGCTAGGATGCCGCTTTGACAATTCCAGCGAACAATTCGATTTCAGCCGCTGGCAATCGGCGTTTGCCGACGTGGGCTTGAATCTCGAAACGTGGCTTCGCCAGCGCGCTTTTGAAGAAGTCTTGCCTTGGGATCACCTGTACAAGGGCACTACTAAGGACCAACTTGCTCGCGACTGTCAGGAGGCGTGTCGCATCGACGCGCTCGCCAAGACCGGTTCCGGCAGTTTCAAGCTTGGCGAAATTTTTCTACTCAAACCGGAGCTTGCCGAACAGATTCTGGTCCCGACTTCAGCGCCGTCGGCTGAATTCGGCAGGAAGCCGAAACGCAAAGCCGAAGCCGTCGACATGGTTGTGCCACGCAGCCGGGTGCGGTTGCTTTGGTCCAAGGAAGAATCGGTGCGTTTTGTCGGTCACCTTGCTACAATGCGTGTTTTTGAACGCGCTATCCGACGCGCCGAGCTGCCAGTGGGATATACCCAAGGATTTCATCCTCGCCAAAAACTTGCTTTCGGGCCACCATTGACGCTTGGATATATGTCGCGCACTGAGTATCTTGACATCCAGTTGGAGACGCCGTTTCAGCAGGAGATGATTTCGAAGTTGAACCGAGCACTGCCGTCAGGATATCAGATCAGTCAGGGACGACCAATTCTCGGCAAAGCCACCTCACTTTCCAGTCTGATCAATACCGCCTGTTATGAAGTGATGTTGCCTGATGTCGGAATAGTCAGGCAAGAGGCTGTGGACGAGCTATTGTCGAGGGAGACGATCATGATCCGCCGAATCAGGGGGGAAGAGACCAGAGAAGTCGATATCAGAAAATCTGTTACAAATCTCGAACTTCGTTTGTCGAACAGCATAAATATCTTATATATGGAACTAACGATGGGCAATCTGGGGTTCGTCAAACCCGAAGAGGTACTGGGACAGGGCTTCTTGTTGCCCGAAAGAATCGTGTTGCCGCTGAGAGTCTGTCGTACCGAATTGCTGATTCTCATCAATGGTAAGCGCTTGACGCCGTTTGAGGTAGACTGATGTCCGATCAGCAACAGCAGCCACAGTATCCGCAATCGCCGACCAGCCCCCGCGAAGAGGCCTATCGTGTATTGATGATGGCAAAGCGGGATCCTGATTTATTTCAGGATGAGTTCGGTCTATTGAAGCAGATCAATTTCCGGGGACGATTTGATCTGAATTTGGCGATCTATCTGGTATCCGGTACAATCAAGCTGCAGAAGCGACTTGATCTGATTCTATCCAAGTATTTGCGCAAAAAACTGACCTCCCATTCCGATTCCCTGATCACAATTCTGCGTGTCGGCTGTTTCCAACTGTTGCCGGAGTGCAACATTCCGCACTATGCGGCTGTGAATGAGACGGTCAATTTGGCCAAGAAATATACCCCTGGCGCCGAATCGATGGTTAATGCCGTTCTGAAGAACATTGCACAGAATATTGCCACGTTGACCTTTGACGAACTACGCGCTGATATGCTCAACTACCTGACGCAGTACTACTCCTATCCCATATGGTTCGTGAAGGAGTTGATGACTTACTATCCTGAGCCGGTTGTCGAGAAGTTCCTGCGCAACGGTAACGATCCGCAACCGCTGCAAATGCGCCTAGTAGATGATGCTGAATTGATTAAACAGTACCTCGCGAAGTTGCAGAAGATGAATGTTCGATTCAAACAGGGGAAGTTCCTAAAGAACTTCATCCATATCATTTCCGACTCCAATCCGACACAGCTTCCGGGATTCGAATCCGGCAAGTTCATCTTCCAGAATGAAGCTTCAGGGCTGGTTGTGGAACTACTCAATCCCTTGCCCAATGATACCGTTCTTGACCTTTGTGCCGCGCCGGGAGGCAAAACTACTGATATTGCCGCGCGAGTCGGCTCTGCAAGCAAAGTCACCGCCGTCGATATCTCCGACTTGCGTTTGAATCTTCTGCGTGACAATCTCAAACGGTTGTCTATCGACAATGTGCTGACCGTGATCGGAGATGGCATCAAGTTTGCCTCGGGTGAGTATAACAAGATTCTGGTAGATGCTCCCTGCTCGGGTACCGGCGTTTTTCGAAAGTACCCGGAAGGCCGTTGGATTACGACCCCCGAGGATGTCGGGCGTTTTGCCGTGATGCAATACAGTCTTGTAAACAATGCCGCGCGACTTCTCTCGGCTGGAGGCGACCTCGTATATTCAACGTGCTCAGTGCTCCATGCCGAAAACGAATTCGTCATTGAGAGGTTCCTCAACGAGCATCCTGATTTTGAGTTGGTCCTGCCCGACTGGTTCCAGCACAAAGATGTGGTGGGTGAAGACAAGTTTCTACGCACTTTCCCCGGGCTCAAATACTTCGACAACCTCTTTGCCGCCTGCCTCAGGCGGAAACAGTAATAATCCACGCAGACAGATGTCACCTCTCATTGAGAGATACTGGAGACCGCTTCTAACCTATATCATCATCCCTCTGGTCGTCTTCTGGATTCTCTTTCTCGCGGTTGATCTGATGGTGATGCCAATCATCACGCGACACGGCGAGGAGTTTCCGCTGCCCCAAGTGGTCGGCAAATCGGAATCAGAGGCGCAGGAGATTCTCAAACAGCATGACCTGAGTTTACAAGTAGCCGGACGCGAGTTTTCTGCAAACAGGCCCGAAGGGGTAATCTTGAGTCAGCTTCCGGAAGCCGGTATGCCGGTGAAATCGGGGCGCAGCATCAAGGTTATCATCTCCGCAGGTGTACGTGTCTCTGAAGTTCCTGATGTTGTCGGGTTGCCTTTGCAGCAGGCGATCCTGACTTTGCAAAAGACCGGCTTTGCCGTCGGTGACATTTATTACACCCGCGCTGATACCTTGCCGCCAGATGCTGTTGTCGAGACGATCCCGACCCGAGGTACACCGCTGCCGCTCAACAGCAAGGTTTCGCTTGCGGTCAGCCAAACCGGAGAGGGAGGCTCAATTCCTATGCCTCAATTGATCGGTATGCCGTTGGAACGCGCGCGCGCGATTCTGGACAGTCTGAATCTGGGAATCTCCGAAATCACAAGGGTCAAAGACACCCTCTATCTACCGCAAACAGTACTCGATCAAATCCCAACGCGCAATGCTCCCTTGATGAAAGGCGATATGGTGCGTCTAACGGTTTCGAAGACGGATTGACTATGACGATTGTAGCTGCATCATTGTTGTCGGCCGATTTTATGCATCTGGAGACGCAGGTCCGGATGCTTGAGCAGGCCGGTGTCGATTGGCTGCACGTTGATGTTATGGACGGGCATTTTGTGCCTAATCTCACAATCGGGCCGTTTATTATCGAACAGATAAGACGCATCACTGACTTGCCGCTTGATGTACATCTCATGATTGCCAATCCGGAAAAGTACATTAACACTTATGTACAGACCGGTGCTGATTGGCTGACTGTTCATGGAGAAGTCATCAAGAATGATCCGACGCTTTTGCGAAAAATCCGTGCGCAGGGCGTCAAAGCCGGATTGTCATTAAATCCGGATGCTGACGTAGGAGATTACTCGGGGTTGTTTGAAGATATTGATCAATTCCTGATCATGTCGGTTTTTGCCGGTTTTGGAGGGCAAGCGTTTATTCCATCGGTTCTGGACAAGGCCCGTACAGCGGCTGTCTGGCGAAAAGAGCGCGGCCTCCAGTTTTTTATCTCGATAGACGGCGGCATCAACCTCGACACGGCTCCGCTGGCTTGCCAAGCCGGCGTCGACATGCTTGTTTCTGGCAGTGCCCTCTTTAGGAGCGCTGATCCCCGCGATTTCGTAACGCGCCTTAAGAAGATGTAGATTGTGGCTGAATGTGGCTGCAACCACTGTACACAAAATATCAGATCGTGCCGACAGCGGTCTCTGGCCAACGCTACCACACCAGGAAGTTATTGCTTGAGAAATCAGTTTATAAGCATATAATGCGGACCAGATGGCGAAGGAAAATCACCGGTTGAATTGGATATTTGACTGAAACAGGAAGGTGCGCGATGTCGAATACTCTGCGTGCAAACATAGCGGATCAACGGCTTTCCTATCATGGAAAGCAGAAGGAACTAACATTTGATAGGGACCGCATTCTGGAGTACAACCACCGACACCACGCGGTATTAGGAAACTATGATCTCCAATTGGAGTCTTGCCAGATTCAGACTTTGTGCGATCGCATTAACAGCAAATCGAATCTGGGCGCACTGCGGAATCGCAAAGTCCGGCAATCGGTCGTGCTGTCAGCCGCTCTCTCGGCCGTAGCCGTGGGCCTGCATGGCCTGGGCAGTCTTAATGATGTCCCGAAAGACAAGCGGACGACTGATGTTTCCAATAACCTCAAACGCGCTAATGACCGGACGGCAGCGCAGATCATGGCTGAAGTGCTGCAGACAACTACCGACACTCTGCTCGTTGGCGAGGAAGTGTTGATCGAGTCGCGCATCACTGAAGGTGTCCGCATCAAGCCGGGTTTGGAAGCGGGTGGCAATCCGACAATTGCGGTCGGAGCTGCTTTTGGCAAGGAGGAACACCGCGCTCTTTATGGCCTACGCACCCCCAAGAGCGTGACCTTGCTTTCAATGGGCAATGATGTTATCGACGGCACCGGAAAATCAATCAAAGGCACGCATTCGAGTTTAACGGCACTCTTTTTGACTGAGGCCAACATCAAACGCCATCTGCCCGACATCTATGTACAGCGCTGGCTTTCGGGTGTAGCTTTCGAGGAGTTCAATCCGGGAGAGACAAGTGTTACCGAGGCCGCGGAAATCATTTCGTATGCCTACGGTTTGTCGGGAGTCGATAAACTCAGCGCCTATTTTCTTGATCGACCGCGACATTATCCCGCGATGGATGCACTGAACAAAGCAGGTATTTTTACCCCCTTCGACAAAGACGGCGATCTGCTGCCGGCGGTGGTTTTGGGATTGGAAGGTCTGAAGTTTCCTGATGGTCGTGGACTACATTCCATGATCGGCGAAATCGGCGGTTCTGCCGAGTGGGCGGTTGGTGTTCTGCCGCTGGTTTGGCGCGGCGGACAGGCTATCGGCATGCTGACGAGTCAGTCTTCGCTGACTCGCAAAGACCTCAGCCCCGAGGATCTCTGGAACGAGCGCTTCCACTTTACTGAAGAAGAATTCATGATGATTACGGATGCCCGTTTCGAGCGCAAGTCATATTTCACCATTTACGACATTATCGACAATCCTTTCGCCGGCGGCATTAGCGCCTTTGGAGCCATCACCGACAACTACTTCGTTCCATTTATGGATGGGGTTAAAGGGGATGCGGAGAAGAACAAGATAAGCGTCAATGTGCTGGCTGTTAACTCGCTCGGAATGGTGGAATGCTGGCAGATGATCTTCAATTGCAGGCAGAGTCTCGATCATACGTTGCAGTTGATGATTTCGCCGAAAGAAGAGCTCGAAAATCTGACAGAGGAAAATCTGGAAAAGGCCATAGGCGGAATGCTGCAGGACGCTAATCTCAGAAGACGATTCCAAATCTTCTTCAACAATGAGTATTATCCTGTTCTGATTCCGGTGCGGGACAAGATGATTTTGCTGCGTAAGGCAATTCAGGGCTTGATCGAGCGCGGCGCCTTTAACGAGAGAGACCGCGAAATAATCCAGGTCACCGAGCGACTTGCGAGCGAATGGTTTGTAAATTCGTAGCGGTATCGAGCTTACGATAGCCCTCACTGCCTTATTCCTTTGCGGATTCCTCCATGGACCGCGTGTATTGAGCCGTGTAGGTCGGAACCGTTGCGGTTTCGACATTTCTCTACGAGGAATTCGGTGAAGATACTGACCGTAGTGGGGGCTCGTCCCCAGTTTATTAAGGCAGCCGCAGTCAGCAGGGAATTGCGGGGAAGCCATACTGAAATTCTGGTTCATACCGGTCAGCATTATGACTTCCTGATGTCCGAGGTCTTTTTTCGCGAGTTGGAGGTTCCCACCCCGGACTATGACCTTGAGGTCGGCTCCGGTAGTCATGCGATTCAGAGCGGACGGATGATGATCCGACTTGAGCAGGTCGTAATCAAAGAGCGACCTGACCGGATGCTTGTGTACGGTGATACCAACTCCACTCTGGCTGGTGCTTTGGTCGGCTCAAAGCTGCAGATTCCGGTAACCCACGTTGAGGCAGGATTAAGAAGTTTCAACAAGTCAATGCCGGAGGAAATCAATCGGATACTGACTGACCATGTTTGCGACTTGCTGTTCACGCCTACTGATGCGGCAAGTCGGAACCTCGCCGGAGAAGGGATTAATCAGGGAGTATATCAGGTCGGTGACGTGATGTACGACGCGCTGCTGCAGCATATAATGATTGCGGAGAAGAAGTCATCCATCCTCGATCGACTCAAGCTGCGGCCTAGAGATTATGTTTTGGCCACGATCCATCGGGCAGCCAATACTGATGACAGAGTGCGGCTCGAAGCGATCATGCAGGCTATTGCGTGCTCCGAGGTGAGTGTGATCCTGCTTCTCCATCCAAGAACGCGCGACCGACTAAAAGAATTCGGTCTTGAGAAGACGATGCAAGGCGTTGGTAATGTCCGGGTCATTGAACCCGTTGGGTATTTGGACATGCTGGTTCTGGAAAAAAACGCGAGAGCAATTCTGACCGACTCAGGCGGAGTACAAAAGGAGGCCTATCTGTTCAATGTCCCCTGTATTACGGTACGAAAGGAAACGGAATGGATGGAAACAGTTGAGGCTGGTTGGAATACTCTGGTCGGTGAATCGTTGAGCCTGATTCCAGAGTTGATTCAGAATACTCAGTCTGAACCCCAGAGTCATCCGGATTTTTACGGGGATGGAACTGCAGCAAAGCGGATTGCACAGACGCTGGAGTTACATCGAGACAGAGTCTCAGAGTGAACATCCTGCTTATCAACCACTATGCAGGTTCGCCTGCGTACGGTATGGAATTCCGCCCCTACTATCTGGCCAGAGAATGGCTGAAGAGAAATCACCAGGTGACTATTGTTGCGGCATCGTTCTCGCATTTGCGGAACAAAGCTCCGCAAATGGCGGGAACTGTCACAGACGAGATCATTGACGGAATCCGGTACCTCTGGATTAAGACACCCACTTACGAAAGCAACAGCGTGGGTCGCGCTCTCAATATGCTCGCTTTTACCTCCAGACTGTATCTTCTACGCTTGAAGCTGGCATCAGCGATTCGACCTGATGTCGTGATCTCTTCATCCACCTATCCGCTCGACATCTATCCGGCGCGGGCTATCGCGAAGAAATCGGGGGCCAAGCTGGTTTTTGAGGTGCATGACCTGTGGCCTCTCTCTCCAATAGAATTGGGAGGGATGTCGAGATACCATCCCTTCGTTTTCGTGATGCAGGCGGCAGAGAATTATGCATATCGGCATGCGGACAAAGTGGTTTCAATGCTGCCAAAGGCCGAAGACCACATGCGTTGTCACGGAATGGCGCAGGGGAAATTTGTTTACATCCCCAACGGCATTGATGTTGCCGAATGGGAGTGCGAGAAGACAGCTCTATCCGTGGTCCACGCAGAAGTATTAACGCAGTTGAAAGGTGAGGGAAAATTCATCGTTGGTTATGCCGGCGCCCATGGACTGGCAAACGCCCTTGGGACAGTGGTTGATGCGGCATCACTGTTGTCGGGAGATCCGGTGGATTTCGTGCTTGTAGGGCAGGGTCCGGAAAAGGACGCCTTGATGAAGAAGACTGCTCAACTGGGTTTGCGCAATGTTCACTTTCTGCCGTCCATATCCAGGGGAGCCATCCCCGCGCTTCTGCGTGCTATGGACGCTCTCTATATCGGTTTGCAGAAACAGCCGCTATTTCGTTTTGGAGTGAGCCCAAACAAGCTGATTGATTATATGATGGCGGGAGTTCCTGTCATTCAAGCCATTGCCGCCGGGAACGACCTGGTATCGGAGAGTGGTTGCGGCCTAACCATTCCGCCGGAAGATCCGCAAGCGCTGGTTGATGCCGTAAGGGAGATGATGAAGAAGACTCCGGCAGAGAGAGGAGCAATGGGGATGATGGGGAAAGCCTATGTTCTCTCTCATCAATCGTATGAGGTTCTGGCAGCGACATTTGAAAGAGCAATCACCGAGTGCCATGGCAAATAGTGACTTGGCGTTGTTATCTTCCTGGTTTCCGGCGCTGCATGTAACCTACGGCATAGCCTCGTGGGTGGCGCTTTTTAGTCAAATCCCGGCTCATCGTGCGAAAGTCCGAGACACTGATCCTTCTTCCTGAATCCATTGAACTCCCATTCCATGTTGCAGTCTCCCAGACAGCGCGGAGGCAGTTCTTCTATATGATTTGCCGCCAAAGTGGACATCAAATCGATGAATAGGAAGATTTCAGTTGACAAGCAGCCTAATGTGCTTAAATTGAAATAGGGTCTTAAATCATACGTTTTGCTTCTTCTGAGCACCGATGGTAGTGCTCCCGTTAGTGCAAACAGGAGTGTCATGGTAGTTTTACGTCATCATACTAAAAGGATGGTTGTAATGAGATTTTCTCTAATGCTTGCTTCGATCGCGGTTGCGATGTTCTCTTTCGTAGCACAGCCCGCGTTTGCTGACCCAGGTCTTCAAACCACTGGAGTGATGCACTTCATGGATTCCGACTGGGATACGATTGGTGCATGCTATGTCGCCGGAAGTGACTCGGCCTACCTTGAGCTGAAAGACGAAGACGCAGATTCGCACGTCCTACTGCGTGACAGCGTCTTGGTTCTCCTCAAGAGCGAATTCGGGGATGGCGAAGTGATCTATCTGCGCGAAACCGGTTTGAGCACCGGTGTCTTTCACGCTGCCATAGCCTTTGATTTACAGGCCAACAAGTTTATGAGTTGGTTGAAGCAGAAATATCCCGATGGCCTCGGCTCCGGTAAAGAGGCAGACAAGCTGATGGCCAGTGAGTTGGCTGTCTGGCAAAACAGCGCCAAAAAGCAGGCACTGGCCACGAACGACGGAAAGCTGCAGGTCGCTGCCGGCAATCTCCTGACGGCTATATATCTCGATCCCCTGAACGACTGGGGGGTGCAGGAAACAATAACAAAGCAGACTATTTACGGAGGCTGGGAGGGTTACGTATCCGGAGTCTGGAAGGCCTCCGGCAATCCGTACATTGTGGTTGGGGACTTGACTATCGGTCAAGGTTACAGCCTGACCATGGAAGCCGGAGTTCAGGTCAGATTTATGCACGATGTCTCTTTGCAGGTCAACGGTGGCGCATCACTGATCATCAGAGGGAGCGAGACTGACAGTGTGCATCTCACTAGTTTCAAAGACGTTCCTGCAGATTCGGTTTTCTGGACGGGAATATACATTGCCTCCGGCTACTCTGATCAACACGGTCGACTAAGCATCAACCATGCCGTCATCTCAAAGGCCTCACAGGCAATCTCCTGCAACAGTTACGACACTCTGGAGTTACTGAGCAGCCACATCACACAATGCGGTAGTGACGACTGGTATGGTAATCCTGCATTATATTGCAGCGGACCTATCCGCCTGATTGGCTGCCTCGTTGACAACTGTAGTAAGGACGGAATCGACATCAGCGGCCCCTACGCGGAAATCCGCGGCACAACCGTATCCGGAAACGCCGGCACAGGGATTAGCATCTCGCGCAGCAATGTGGCTTTTGAAGATGTAACTGTCACCGACAATACCTATGGCGGTATAATCGTCTACAACTACTATAGCTCATCATATGTCGATTTCAGGATATACCACAGTCAGTTGCATGACAATGGCGATTTCGATCTGTCGAACAATAGCAGGGAAGAAGTGGATGCCAGATTCAACCGGTGGGGAGCCGCCACCACGGCGGATATCAACGCGGGAGGCAACCCAAAGAACCTGGCCAAGATCTGGGATCACTTTGACGACTCGTACTATGGTTATGTCAGGTATGGCGGTTGTGATGGTTGTCCTGTTCCCGGGTCCGACGGGAAACTGGCATTCGCCAACACTTACGGGGACACGATCGGGCAATACTATCCGCCGGGGACAGACTCCATCTATCTCGTATTGACGGACTTAGATCTGAACGCGAACCCGTTCCAACTGGACCACATTGACATATCCTTAAGCAGCCGCTCTGGCGACGAGGAGACTGTGAGTCTCCGAGAAACCGATGTTAATACAGGGGTCTTTCGTTGCGCGATACCGGTTGACCTTCAAGCGCCTATATTTCTCAATTGGGTCACGCAGAAGTATCCCGGTGGCTTCGATTCAATGTCACCTGACGAGGTCAATGCCTTGATTCGCGATGAACTCAATCAATGGACTACTCAGACCAAGAAGGCGAGGATAGCACCAGGCGACGGCCAGCTTCAGATCGCTCCCGGAGATCAGATTACGGCTATCTATTATGATGCCCTGAACGAATGGGGCAGTCCGGCTACGATAACGGCTACTGCCATCTATGGTGGCTGGTCGGGATTTGTGAGCGGGGTCTGGACGAAAGAGAACAATCCATACATAGTCGTCGGAGATATCACCGTCGGTAGTGGTTACAGCCTTACGATGCAACCGGGAGTTCAGGTCCGGTTCGAGCGCAATGCGTCTTTGATCGTACAGTACGGCGGTAAGTTGCGCGTGCGCGGGACTGAAGGCGATAGTGTGTACCTGACTTCCGACGAGTTGTTTCCATCTGATTCCGAATTCTGGGGTGGCGTCCGTTCATCAGGCTATTACCCTGAAGGGACAGAACTTGAGATTAGCTACGCCGTTATCGCAAATGCAGTCGCCGGCATTACTCACGATGGCGACGATATGTTGAATCTCTCTCACAGCCATATCACGAACTGCGGAAGGCGTCAGGACTATTACTCGTCTCAGGCAGTTTATACCAACGGGCCGTTCGCCATCAGTGACTGCTTGATAGACAGCAGCCGAGGAATTGGCCTCATTCTTGCTCACAGTGGGAAGATCAGCGGCACGGAGGTCTCCGGAGGTGGCGACTGGGGCATTAGAGTCGGCAGCCCCGGAATTGAAATCGAAAGGTCAAAAGTGATCAACAACTACCTCGAAGGGATCGTGTGTTACTCGTCAGATCCCGGCAACCCTCTCGTTGTTCATCACAGTCACCTCTATGGCAACGGTGGCTATGATTTTGCCAATTACGGTCAGTCTGATATCGATGCCAAATACAATTGGTGGGGCGAGACCACTACACAGGAAATGAAAAATGGTGACAATCCTAAGAATATAGCCAAGATCTATGACCGTTTTGATTACTGGTATAACGGAATTGTTAAATATGGCGGCTGGATGAATTTCCCGTATGTAAGTGGCGATGCCGATGGCAGTGGAGACATCAATATAGCAGACGTCGTCTGGCTCATCGGTTATCTGTTTTCCGCCGGTCCAGCGCCAGCACCTGTCGGGGCCGGAGACACGAACTGCGACGGCAGAGTCAACATCGCCGACGTTGTTTGTTTGATCAACTATGTCTTTGGAGGCGGCCAAATGCCGGGGGTGAACTGCGAATAGAACGGTATTGACACGCAAGTGATCAGAGTAGGCCCGCCCTTGCGGGTGTGGTACCGATGTAAGAGCTGATTATGCAAACAGGGTGATACCCGCCTCCGTTTTTTGCTTTACATGCCGACCATCGTGGCCATCACCTTCAACCCCAGCTACCATTACCAACGCCATTTGGGCAATCACAAACCCAAAATGGTAGCCCTGATGGCTTGCATAAAGAAACTGTTGCTGATGGCTCAGGCCATTCTGATCTCTCAGCAACCCTTCAATCCCAACAGAAAACCATTGACATGAAGGGCGGTATCTGCTCAACTATTGCCGGTGAGGGGAAAGTCAAACTAGATTGTCAGTGGTCAGTGGTCAGTGGTCTGGACGACGCTTTCGCTTGGTCTTGAAGGAGCATGATCAGCATCGCTACCCCGGACACTGGGAAATAACGCATCGACCTTGGTGCCGACGCCTGGTTCGCTCTGGATGAGGATGTCGCCTTCGGCGTCCAGTAGGATGCGGCGCACCGTGGGCAACCCCAGACCTGTTCCACGTCCCGGTGGCTTGGTGGTGAAATAGGGTTCGAAAACCTGACTCAGAGTCTGCTCATCCATCCCCTCACCTTCATCGGTGATCTTAAGCCGGCAAAATTGCCCCTGCAAGGAGGAATGTCCGGGAGGTAACGAAAGCCGGTCACCAGCAACTTCGGTGATTGAGATAGTAATCGTTCCTTGTCCGTGCATGGCATCGGATGCGTTGATGCACAAGTTCATGATAACCTGGAAGACCTGCGTCGCGTCGACAGGCACAAACATGGGAACGTCAGGTCTGTTCCATAGGGTTTTCACTGTGCTAGGCAACAAAGCCGCGAGCAATTCCAAAGCGTCATCTACCATGACGCGGAAATCGGCACCCTTGGTTTTGGCGTCGACTGGTTTGCCAAGATCACGAATTCGCTGGACCAGCTTCTTCGCATGCATGATTGCATCGATGGATTTTTGCAGGTGTAGCCTGGCGGCATCGTTTCCGCCGACTTTGTGGCTGGCAAGTTCCACATGACCGGAAATACTCTGCAGGATGTTATTCAGATCGTGGGCGACACCACTGGCCAGAAGCCCGGCCATCTCAGTACGTTGGGCCTGCGCCAACTGGCGTTCATAAGCGATATTCTGCATAAGGATTCGATCCTGGTATGACTTGATTCGCAGGGCGTTTCGCAGTCTACTCAGCAACTCCTGGGGATTGGCTGGCTTGTTTACGAAGTCCATCACTCCCATCGATAAGGCGGTTTCCCTGGCTTGGGAATCATTAAGTCCGGTGAGCATAAGCACGGGAGTATTCTCGGTGGCGGGATCCGATTTCAGTCGATTGACCAGTTCGATCCCGTCCATCTGGGGCATGCGCAAATCGGTCACGATAACATCTACTCCGCCCTGGGCGATTCGCTGCAGCGCCTCCTTTGCCGATGAAAACGCCTCCGTGCGGCATTCGAGACCGCTGTTGCGAACCATCCGTCGCAGCCCGTCCAGAACGCTGGGTTCATCATCAACAAAGACAATCGCCTGCATTGTAGTCCTTCCTGGCTTCCGCACTCTGCATCGCTGTTCGCGACAGGTTGGTTGTCAAACCGCAGACCGTCTGCAGGGTGGCGCCTTGGAGCCATTGTCGCTCCCTACGTTAATCAATCGGCTCAAGTCGAGTATTTCTCCAGCGTGAGAAGAAATGAACATAGGGAGACGGATATGCGTGATTATCCCTGGAAGATGGGCCAGGTTCTCGAAATGAAGGTACGGTAGCGGTGGGAGGATTTGGGCCTACGACCTCCGCATGACGAGCCTGTTCTAACGCCAAACCCACAGACAACACCGGACAATAGACACTAATAACAGCAACGACTTGTGCTGACTGCAATTGTCCGGTGTTGTCCCGTTCTGTGCCGTGCTGAGGCATGCTTTATTGGACAGGTGTCTCGTGGCCGCCAGTCGTCTACGTTTGGCGGCTAAGGCGCGGCAGGCTGAGACAACTTCCGCGCGCAGAAACCGGAAGAGCCTCGACCGTGTATCTACGAAGCCACGAGGCTGACCGAATCGAAGCCGATCCGGTCTTTTTCCTTTGTGTTCGCGGGAGACCGATCATAGATTGCGCAAATGGAAGAGGCAAGAAGTTGTAGTTCAGACTCGAAGTGAGAAGAACAGGGATGTCGGAACCATGGGGGTTCCGATCCGCAAAACTGACCTTTGAGCGACCCCTCGCAAAATGGTTTGTCTTTGTCATTGCCTGGACGCTAGTCGGAGCTTTTTTCGCCACACGCTGGTACTTCATCTACAAAGGCACGTCAACGCCGATGTCCTGGATGGAGTCCCTGACCCTGGGATTGATCGAGTGGTATCTGTGGGCGTTGATCAGTCTTGTTGTTTTTCGACTCTGTCGGCGATTTCCGCTCGACAGCGCCGGTTGGCGGCAGGCCTTGCCCATACTGGCGGTTGCCGCTGTAATCATCGTGCCGCTTCAGATCACAGCCTACACGAGCATTCATGTCCCGGTAGATGCGTACTTCATGAGTAACCAGCCATCCCCAGTTCAGCGCAGTCTCTGGTCCACATGTGTTGTCATGCTGAAATCGAAATTTCACGTCGGCGTCCTTACTTTTGGCCTCATGGCCATCGCCTCCTACGCTTTTCTGCTATATCGCAAATACCGGGAGGAAGAGCTGCGAGCGTCGGAGTTGAAAACGCAGCTTGTCAATGCGCAACTTAACACGCTGAGAACACAATTGCATCCCCATTTCCTTTTCAACTCGCTGAATGCAGTGTCGACGTTGATGCAGGAGGATGTCGAAGCTGCTGACCGTATGCTGATGCGCCTTTCCGATCTGTTGCGTCTGAGTCTTCACGGCGTCGGAAAGCAGAAAGTGCCGCTGCGAGAGGAACTCGAGTTTGTTCAACGCTATCTGGATGTCGAGAGAGTACGGTTCTCCGATCGATTGCATACGTCTCTGCAAATTGACCCGGCGACTACGGACGCCGCCGTGCCGTACCTGCTATTGCAGCCATTGGTCGAAAATGCCATCCGTCACGGCATATCCCCGAAACCCGGCAGTGGCACTGTCACCGTATCATCTCAGCGTGTCGGAGAGCGGCTGCTACTGCAAGTTGTCGACGACGGCATCGGTTTGCAGACGCAGAAGGACAGAACAGGCGAGTCAGGGGTCGGGCTTGCGAATACTCGCGAGCGCCTACAAATGCTATATGGTGATAACTGCTGTTTCTCGCTGAGCGATACGGGAGATGGAGTCACCGTGAGGATCGAAATTCCCTTTGAGGTTTCAACATCTTCATGAACCGCATTCGCGCCCGCCGCGGAGGATGAATTATGCGCGTCCTTATAGTTGACGATGAACCGTTGGCCAGAAAACGCATCCGTTCGCTGCTCCAGGGAGCGGAAGATATCGAAATTCTGGAGGAATGCCGTGATGGTGAAGAAGCCGTTCGAGCAATCACTCGCGAAAGACCAGACCTCGTCTTTCTCGACGTCCAAATGCCCGGAATAGATGGATTTGGGGTACTGGCCAGAATCGACCCGTGGCAACTGCCGGTCGTGATTTTCGTGACAGCTTACGATCAATATGCAATCAAGGCCTTCGAGGTTCACGCTCTCGACTACCTGCTCAAGCCATTTGACAGAGAGCGGTTCCAGATGGCATTGACACGAGCCAGAGCTCATCTGCTGAAAGCCGACGTGGCCGCCAGGCAGCTTTTGTCCATGCTTGAATCGCTGAAAAAGCCACCTGTTGAGGACAAGCGAATCCTCATCAAGTCAGGCGGCAAGGCATACTTCCTCTCGACGGCTGATATCGACTGGATCGAGTCTGCCGGCAACTATGTCACAATCCACACGGGGAGCGATCGTCATCTTCTGCGGGAGACCATGAAAGGGATGGAGCGGCGTCTCGATCCTCGGGTTTTCAAGCGCATTCATCGTCACGTCATTGTCAACGCCAACCGAATCAAAGAACTCAGAACCTGGTTTCAGAAAGACTACAAATTGACCCTCCGCGATGGCACCACGCTGATGGTCAGTCGCCGCTATCGACATAACCTCGACGGAGCGCTCTGAGCGTCGCCTGACCGCCTGTCACAGAAACTCCGCCTATTATCACATCCATAAGCCCATCGTCACATACGGCTGTTGGGATTGGACAAGTCGCCCTATCATATGTGCGAAGATCGCATTTGCGGAGGTTGTGACTGCACGATCTGCCAGAATTGGCCGTTGTCGGACCGGTGTTCTTAGGTGTTTTCGACGGTACAGATCGGCCGTTTAGCATCCAGCCGGAGACATCTCATCAACTGCTTGATCTTTGCAGCACTTTCGAAACCGCTCAGGCATGCTTCCGACCCGATGCGAGTAATATGCTTGTCGAAGTTGATGATGACAGTACCGCGAGATAGTCAAAAATAACCATGGAGAAACCAATGAACTCTCGGGAGCAAATTGCCGCCGTCGTAATGATACTGGTCCTAAACTGCATGGCGAAGGCTACGGTTGTCGACGTACCATCCGACCAACCTACTATCAAAGCAGCTATCAGTGCAGCGGCTGATGGGGATACGGTTCTTGTTGCCGATGGCATGTACTTAGAGAACGTCCAGATTCGCACGAAGAAGATAGTTCTCGCCAGTCAATTCATTTTGGACGGAAGCACCGATCACATACTGAACACGATCATCAACGGATCCGCCCCGTCATCCTCCGATACGGGCAGTTGCATCATCATAGCGGGGAGCGCGGCGTCACAATCGGTGGTTCGCGGGTTCACAATCACCGGCGGTACCGGCACACGTTGGCTGGACATTTCTGACAGCCATATCTACCGTGAGGGGGGTGGAATCCTCATCGAGGCTGAGAACGTCAAAGTATATGACAACATCATCGCTAACAATGCGGCGACAGATGTGTCCGGCTCGTCGAGTGCGGGTGGTGGCGGCATTCGCTGCGGTTTTGGGTCGGCAGAGTTCATCCACAACGTAATCGCATACAATCAAGGACGCTATGGTTCAGGGCTGGTTGCGTTTCATTCGCCGGTTGTTATCAAGAACAACGTCGTGTTCGCCAATACAGGCAGTCAGACATACGGTGGCGCCGGCCTCTGGATCTGGGGAGGCGAGTTTCTGAGCACAATAGTCAACAACACGATCGCCAACAACACGACCACTAATAACGGCGGTGGGATTTCCGTTCGCGATCACACAGTAGCCCTCGTCAACAACATCGTCTATGGTAACACGGCGACCTCCGGTTCCCAGATTTATGGAGGATCAGGCGCAACCATCAACGCGAGTTGCTGCGATGTCCAAGGAGGGTACTCCGGCACGGGCAACATGGATCAACCTCCGTCATTCGCCGCACCCAATTTCCTGCTCTCAGACGCGTCGCCGTGCGTTGACGCAGGCAATCCGGAGACAGCGTACAACGACCCCGAAGATTTGGGCAATCCGGGCTTCGCAAAAGCTCCCGCGAAAGGCGCTGTTCGTAACGACATGGGCTGCTACGGTGGACCGCTGGCGATCGACTTTCCATTGTCCACAGCACCTTCAATCAGCGTCATCAACAACCCGGTGCAATTCGACTCTATTGGTGTTGGAGGGAAGGACACGACGGTCATTCGATTGGCCAAGGCAGGTTATGGCAATGTCACTATCGACAGCGTCCGCTTTCTGAATCATCCGCCAACCGCACTTTCGGCAATCACGCCACTGCCGCATTTATGGGGGCTGGGGCGCAGCGATTCCGTCCTGATCTCGTGGCAATCGCAGTCTGAAGAAAAGATGATCGATACCGCGCTTGTATACCATAATGATCAGTCGGTGGGCAATCCGATAATCGTGGAACTGCGTGGCAAATCATGCTGTAAATCATGCGGCGACGCCAGCGGCGATCAAACCGTGGACATCTCCGATGTAGTATACTTGATCGCCTACATTTTCTCCGGTGGTTCGGCACCGTCGCCATTGCTCGCTGGTGATGCCAACTGTGACAGCATAGTCGATATCTCGGATGTAGTGTATTTGATCGCCTACATCTTCTCCGGCGGACTGGCGCCGTGTGCCATGTGTAAGTAGAGTGGTATAGCGGGGCAGGCGAAAAAGATCGCCGTGCGCGAATTCAAAATGTGGGGGAATAAGAAAATGCCGAAGACGGGATTCTCTTGGCCATATTTTCGTAACTTGACGACTCATAATGGGTTGTGTCTCAACCGCTTATAATCCAAGCAGTTGGGGGGGGGATTGTGGTTTGATCTCCTTTGATCGAGTTTGATGTTTTTTGACGGTGGGTGGTCACAAAATGGTCATAGATTCCCACTCTGCCTTGTCGGGCACTTTTCAATGATGGTAGGTCGATCACATAAACTCAATGACAGTAAACAATGATTAAGATTATGCGGATTTTCATTCAAACGAAGGGCTTCTCCACGCTTTGGCTTTGAGTTGCATATCGAGCACAGGAGTGGCACTGACGACTGACGTCGTTCCGATTCCTTGGCTGGCCCGATCCAGTTCGAAGAGGTCAGCCAAGTGCCCCAACTAACCATCGACCTTTTCGGGGGAAGGTCTTAGCTCTGCCCTTTCTCCTTGTCCACTAGATCGGGGGAGGTCCAGTTTTTGTTGTCGCCTCAGCGGGAAAATCCGCTACGCTGACGACAAATGTGGTTGCCGCCACCACATCTCGTGACTATAATTGGCATCCAATGTGCACCAATGCCATTTGCCGCTGCCTCAGTCTGGCTGTGAGCAGCAGGGCGAAAGGTCAATAGTTAAGTATTCTGGAGGTTGTCCCAAATGATCAGATTGAGAGGATTCGCAACAGTTCTTGCGGCGTGCAGCCTGGTTCTGTTCCTGTTCGCAAGTGCCGACTGTGATGTGTTGGGAAGCACGACGAAGGATTCATCAGGAAGCAAGTGGGACGTCAGCATTCCTCATGTCCCAAGCGACACAATCGAATTCGAAGCCACCGAAGGAACGTGGATAACGGTAGACGTTTCCCCTGATGGCAAAGAAATCGTCTTCGATATTCTGGGGGACGTCTACAAGATGCCGATCTCGGGTGGCGATGCCACTTTGCTATCTGGAGGACTCCCGTATGAGGTCCAGCCACGTTTCAGCCCCGACGGCAAGAAAATACTCTTCACCAGTGACCGTGGTGGTGGCGATAACATCTGGATGATGAATGCTGACGGAAGCGACAGAGTTCAGCTCACCAAGGAGGATTATCGCCTTCTCAACAATCCCAGTTGGCATCCAAGTGGCCAGTATTTCGTCGCCAAAAAGCACTTCACGAGTCAGCGCAGCATGGGGGCCGGTGAGATGTGGATGTACCGGGTCCCTGAATCCGGCTCGGGCGTTCAACTGACCAAGAAGAAGAATGAACAGCAGGATGCAAATGAGCCGATCTTTTCGCCGGACGGCAAGTACCTGTACTGGTCGGAAGACATGTCTGGGGGGAACTACTTTGAATACAACAAAGACCCCAACGGCACTATCTATGTCATTCGTCGACTCGATTTGCAGACCAATGAAATCCGCAACGTCATCGAGATTAACGGCGGCGCTTGCAGGCCGCAGATCAGCCCGGATGGGAAGACCATGGCATTTGTGCGACGCGTGCGGGGGAAATCGGTGCTGGCGCTGTGCAATCTCGAAAACAGTAGCGTTCGACATTTGTGGAATGGTTTGGACGAGGATCAGCAGGAAACATGGTCGCTGTTTGGCGTCTATCCGGGGTTCGACTGGATGCCTGATGGCAAGAGCATTGTGATTTGGGCAAAAGGCGAAATCTGGCGGGTGGACGTGGCAACGGGTGCGCCAACGCAAATTCCATTCAAGGCACACGTCAAGCAGATAGTTGCGCAGGCGATACGATTTCCTCAGAACGTGGGGGATTCCAAGTTCCCAGTGAAGGTGATTCGTTGGCCACAGACAACGTCTGACGGTCGCGAAGTGATCTTCCAGAGTCTGGGTTACCTCTACAAAAAGTCGCTTCCTTCTGGTCCGGCGGTTCGATTGACGCGACAAACGGATTACTTCGAATTTGCTCCGGCGCTATCTTCGAACGGCAAGGAGATTGTATATGTAACTTGGAGCGACACCAGCGGCGGCACTATTCGTATTGTGGGAGTTGATGGACGCAATGAGCGGACGGTGGTTTCACGACCGGGACATTATGTGTCAGCCCATTTTTCTCCCGATGGCAGTCTGGTGGTATTCCAACGCGGTACTGGCGATGGTTTCCGAGGCCGGTTGTGGCAGGAAGAACCGGGGATTTACGTTGTTTCCAGCGATGGCAAAACGGCTCCGCGATTTCTTACTCGCGAGGGAGATACTCCCCGCTTCTCGCTCGAGGGCAAGCGGATCTATCTTGTTTCTCGCGAAGGCGAAAAAGATGCTCTGATCAGTGTCGATCTGCTTGGCTCCGACCGCCGCGTGCAGGCAGTCTCTGAGCATGCAGGTGATTTTGTTCTCTCTCCAGACGAAAGCTGGCTTGCTTTCGAAGAACTCTGGCAGGCCTACGTTGTGCCATTTCCCAAGGTTAGCACGCCGTTGGAAATCGGTCCCGAGATGAAGAACCTACCGGTGAAAAGGCTATCAACCGATGCCGGAACGTATCTTAACTGGTCAGCGGATAGCAAGAGAGTGTCGTGGAGTACGGGACCGGAGTACTTTACAGCAGACATGACAGCGCTGTTAGCTGCTGACGCGGTGAAGGATTCTTCGAAGGTCTATAAGGCGGTTGCAGTCGATCTCGGGTGGCAAGAGAAAGCAGATATCCCGAGTACTGATCTTTACTTCGTTGGTGCAAGAGTACTACCGATGAATGATCTCTCGATCATTCCGGATGGTGTCGTGCATGTCAAAGGAAATCGAATCGTCGAAGTCGGCGAACGCGGCAAGGTTGCTATTCCAACCGGCGCCAAGGTAATTGACGTCGCTGGGAAGACGTTGATGCCCGGCTTGGTTGACGTCCATGCTCATCCGGGAAGCAGCAATCAGTCTATTTATTCGCAGCAAGTTTGGTCATTTCAGGCGAATCTGGCTTTCGGGGTCACAACCATGCATGACCCGAGCAACAATTCGCAGATGATCTTTGCGGCGGCCGAAATGCAGAAGCAGGGGACACTGATTTCACCGCGCATTTTCAGTACCGGTACGATCTTGTATGGCGCCGAGGGGGATTTCAAGACTGTCATCAACAAATATGAAGATGCTGTCAGCGCGGTCAAAAGAACCGCCGCATGGGGTGCAATCTCAGTCAAGAGCTACAATCAGCCACGTCGAGAGCAGCGGCAAATGGTTATCAAGGCTGCACGTGAACTGGGAATAATGGTCGTTCCGGAAGGTGGCTCCACACTCAACAATATGATCACCATGCTCCTTGATGGCCATACGACGCTTGAACACCCCATACCGGTAGCGCCTCTTTATGATCCGGAATTGCGATTGCTAAGTCGCTTTGGATCAGGATATACGCCGACCCTGATTGTCGGGTATGGCGGCCTCTGGGGCGAGAACTACTGGTACCAACACAGTAATGTATGGGAAAATCAGAGATTAGCGAAATTCGTGCCGCGTTGGGTGATTGATCCGCGATCAATTCGGCGGACAATGGCGCCTGATTCTGAGTATCATCATTTTGCTCTCTCCAAAACGGCAACCGATGTTTTGCATCGCGGTGGCAATGTGGAGCTTGGTGCACACGGACAACTTCAAGGTCTGGGCGCTCACTGGGAGTTGTGGATGCTACAGCAGGGGGGAATGACAAATCATGAAGCGTTGCGATGCGCTACCTGGATGGGCGCGAGAGCAATTGGTCTCGATAAGGAGCTAGGTAGTATTCAACCCGGTTTGCTGGCCGATATCATTGTCATCGACGGTGACCCACTCAATGATATCAGACAGTCAGAGAATGTGCTCTACGTGATGATCAATGGCCGTTTGTACGACGCGCGAACATTAGAGCAACTTGAACCAGAACGAAAGCCGCTCGGTAAGGGACCAAACCTCGAAGGAGTTCTGGGATCTGACGTGAGTACCGACTGTCTAGGGTTTTGAAATTGCGCGCTTTGTGGGACGCTTACGATAGAGAAGAGGGGTGTCTGTGACATCTGACATCAATAGACATCCGAAAGGATTCTGGTTCGTCTTCTGGGGCGAACTGGCTGAACGTGCCAGCTTCTATGGGATGAAAGCACTCCTCGTGCTTTACATGATCGACAAGCTCGGTTACAGCGACGCCAACAGTTCCACCGTTGCCTCGTTCTTCACGGCCGCCTGCTATCTGCTGCCGATCGCCGGTGGCTATATCGCCGATCGCTGGTTGGGGAAGTTTCGCACGATCATCTACTTCGCAATTCCCTACATCATGGGGCACATCATCCTTGGCACATTCACTTCGGAAGTCGGCCTCTATATTGCGCTGGCCTTGCTGGCGGGGGGCTCTGGTTCAATCAAACCCAATATCAGCACACTGATGGGACGGATGTACGAGGAACAGGGCAAGAGCCATCTCTTGTCGCAGGCATTCTCCTGGTTCTACATGGCAATCAATATCGGCGCCGCGTCAACGATGACATCGTTGCCGTTCATCAGAGACCGGTATGGTTACAGCATGGCTTTCATGGCCCCTACGATCATGATGGCCGTGTCTCTTGGCATTTTCTATCTGGGTAAGAAACACTATCCCAAAGAGGATGTCCGTCAGCTTGCGAGTGTTGTGAAGATCCCGCAGCAGCGGCATGAACAGCGAGCGGCGCTCGTACGTTTGTCGGGACTCTTCCTACTCATCGTGTTCTTCTGGTCGATTTTCGATCAGTCTTATTCGACCTGGACTCTGTTTGCTCGTGATTATCTTGTACTCGATACCTGGATAGGGAGAATTCCTCCGGATGCGATTCAGGGGCTCAATCCGATTCTCATAGTAGTCATGTCGCCGTTTTTTGCATGGCTCTGGATGAAGACCGACCGAAGCACGGTTCGGCCACTTTCCACACCGAGGAAGATGCTCCTTGGGTTCGTCATGGTTCTGCTTTGCATGGTACTGATGACAGTGGCCGGATATCTGGCTGCCAGCTCCAAAGTGTCAATTTTGTGGGAGGTGGGCGCCTATGTTCTGATTACGGCAGCAGAGCTTTGCATCTCAGCAATCGGTTTGCAACTGGCTTTCGAGGAAGCGCCGGAGCACATGAAATCAATGATAACCGGTGTCTGGTTGTGCACCGTGTTTCTTGGCGACATCCTCGCCGGTCTATTTTCGCGGCTCTACACACAGACAACACCCGGCAATTTCTTCGGCATGATGACGGTGATGATTGCGTTGGTGACAATCGCCTTCTACCAAGTCGGCAAGCGGTTTGATCGCAAGGGTGCTGGTCAATAATTGGGAATATGCTGCGAGGATAACCGAAGATAAAAAATGCCGAAGGGGGGATTCTCTTAGCCATGTTTTTGTAACTTGATGACTCGTGATGGGTTATGTCTGAACCGCTTATGATTCAAGCAATTGGGAGTTGATTGTGGTTTGATCTCTTTTGATCGAGTTTGATGCTTTTTGACGGTGGATGGTCACAGAATGGTCACAAATTCTCACTGTGCATTGTCGAGTACTCCTCAATGATGATAGGTCGATCACATAAATTCAGTGGCAGTAACCAACGATTAAGATTATGCGGATTCCCATTCAAAGCAAGGGCTTTTCGGCACTTTCGTTTTGAGTTGCGTATCGAGCACACGAATGGCACTGACGACTGACGTCATTCCTGATTGCCAGCCCGGGCTTCACGGTACTCACGGCAGGGATAAGTTTGTTCAGCCGACCCAGCGGGTTCATGAACTGTGGCAGACCGACTTCACCTACCTGAAGATTGTCCATTGGGGCTGGTACTTTCTGTCGACCGTGTTGGATGACTACTCCCGCTATATCCTCTCCTGGCGGCTTTGTACAGGGATGGCGGCCAGCGATGTCAAGGAGACCATTGAAGAAGCGATAGCGGTCTCGGGAGTTGCCGATGCCAGGGTCGTCACACGACCACGCTTGTTGTCGGATAACGGCCCCTGCTATGTAT
>CAIYYT010000100.1 GCA_903930455.1 uncultured bacterium
CCGACTGGGCAATGTCAATGGAGAATTCATTTTTGTAAGCGATAACGCCCTCTTCGAGTTTGCCCGACAGATGTTCCGGATTCCAAGTGGAGAACGTCGGTGGCGTGGCAGGAATCGCTTGGAATGTCGTGCTGTCGTAAGGCTGCATGAAAATTCCGAACCCGAAATCCTCATAGGCGCTGAACACGAGTTTGTCGCGGCTGACCACCGGATCAAAAGCACCGGTGGCGAAATCGGTCAGCCGAAAGGTGCGGCCGTTGACGTCAATAAGATAGACATTGGATGCTCCGGATCGATCAGAACTGAATAATAGATTCGCGCCGACATACTGGGGCGAGCGATCGTTGAAGCGACCATAAGTAAGCGGCGTGATTGTGCTGTCAGGCAGCGCCAATCGAAACAAGTTCAGATAGCCTTCATAGCCAAAGCTGCCGCGGTCCGATGAAAATACAATGCTTCCGTCAGAGGCGATGACCGGCTCGGCGTCAAGATAGATGTCATTCGTAAGACGGCGCAGTGCTGAGTCAATCAGCGAATACGCGTAGATGTCATAGATGCCGTCACCGGTGGCTCCCGAGAATACGATCGTGTTGCCATCAGGCGACCAGGATGGTGATGAAAGCTGATAAAGCAGCGGAAACTCGTAAGTGGCGCAGATCTTGCCGCCGGTAACGTCATACACGTAGAGCACATCCCGTTCGTAACGCTTCGAGACAAATACAATACGACCTTCAGAGGAAGCGCCGATCCGTGTCTGCAAGAGATGCAGTGATTCAAACGCCGGCGAGCGTTCGCCCTTGACGAGTGTCACTTCCTCCTTCAGGGATGGCGATCGCATATAGATGCCCGAATAACCCAGTTTGTTAGCTTTGTAAACGATCCAATCGTCGGCGCCGCGGTAGGTGATGGGAAGCGCCACCGGTTTAACGGCAAATTCCTTCTCACCGAGCGGCTTGGTCACACGCGTCGGCAGATCCGACTTCTCCAATTTGGGGAACACCCGTTTCTTGAGATCGTAAACCCATTCCTTGCTGACGTCCTCGAGACTCTTGCCGACAGTCATCTTGAAAAGAGAGGCGAAACCCTTGGCTTTCCACCAATTTTCGAATAGCATCTCAATCTTGTCTTCGCCGTAGTGTTCGACTAGGAAGCGGCAAAACGACTCGCCGTACTTGTACATAAAGAAGGTGCCTGAGAGGTCTTCCAGTTCGTCGATTTCCTTTATGTTTCCCGATAGCACCATGTCAGCCAGGATCATCTCCGCTTCAGCGCCCCATTCGCTCGACCAGAGCTCGGCTAATCCCTCCGTAAACCAGAGTGGCGGTCCGTAGTAGTTCATCTTTCGATGCTCGGATATGTTCGCGAGTATCTTGTCGTACATGAACGAGTGCACTAATTCATGTCGTACAACGCGCCGGAAATCGCCGACCGAGCCGTTGAACGGAACCACCATGCGACCCTTATAGAATTCGGTGAAGCCGGCGACATTCTCCGGTAACAGCGACGGCGTTACATTCGTCTGTGCGAAGAATGTCGGCGCGCTGTATATGATCAGCGGTATTTTTCTGGAAATATCGTGATTGAACTTGTCTGAGAGGAAGTCGTACGAGCCTTCAGCCGCAGCCGCGGCGATTTCAGCTATCTGTTTTTCCCGGTCATAGAAATAGACTCGAAAGTGCTTCGTCGAAAGGACCTTCCAATCAAAGGCCGAGTATTGGATTTTGTTTTTGCCGAAGTAAAACTGTGCCGAACCCGTAGCGTACAGGGTCAACAGAAACAGAGCGATCCAAGCGAGTTTAAGTCTCATATTCCGCTTGAGGTCGTCTTGAGATACCTCTCGGCAATTTTCACCGAGTTCGGTTTGCGAAGATGACCGAACAACGACCACGTGTGCGCCCTGACATACTTGCGCAAGACGTCGTCAAATATCGCCGACTTCAATTGTATAAACGTGCTCACAACCGTCTCGTTCAACTCCTCGTCCGGTTTACTGTGATATTTATTGTAGGTCTCCGCCTCACCCAGCAGGACGGCTGCAAGAAAACTTAGGGCGCGCTGTCTGTCAAGCTTAATGAGCGCCGGCATAGAGTTAGCTCGTTCCTCGACACTGCGAACGAAATATTCCTCTACGGAAGAATAATGCAACGGCGAGCCATTTGCCACTAGATTATGGAGCGCTTTGAGCTGTACCTCCAGGCTCGGGTGCGACAACAGCTTCGAGCAAATATACGCGGCTTCGTCGCCTCCCAATCGTTCAAGGGCGTTCACAGCTTCTAATACGACTCGCTTGTCGCGGTCGTCGGCGAACTGTTTGACGAGCGCTACCGAGTCGGGATGCTTAATGTTGCTCAGGACGAAAATAATATTGCGGACTTTGAACCATGACTCCTGAGGTAGATCGGTGTGCCCCGCTGGCCGCGCGGTCAAGGTGCGGTCCGACAGGAGTAAGCGAAAAGCCGCGATCGCACGGACGCCAAATGCCGAAAGCAGACGCAGCAGCATCACCCTGATACCTCGGTGTTCATGGGCAATATAGGAAGTGAATACCAAAATCGGCTCGATACCGGTGAAGTTTTCCAGTAGCGGCGCCATGGCCCTGGACTGCCCCTCGAAGTTGTTTCTGAGTTTTGTGATCAGGGCTTCGGCAATCTTCGGAGAGGTCAACCGCTGGTGAACTTTCGAGGCGTGCTCCGCGACACCTTCCGCATAGATTATTTCCGTGTCGAATTTCTGACAGATCAACTCCAGCAGTTGATTGGCGGCATTGTAACGATCTCGTTCCAGATATTTCAGATAATACACTTCCAATTGATCAGCTAGAACGGCAAACGCGGCACTGCTCAAGGATGGATCAGACAAAAGTTCTCGAATCTGCAATAACTGTGTCTGAGCGACAATGGTATCCGGCTCCTCGGCGCAAAGCGAGGCCAGCCTTTGCATCGTCAGCCGCTGCCCCTCCGTGACATCGTAGTTTCGCGTTTCCATTTCGGAGTAGAGTGTCTTGATGATATCTTCGGAATACTGATCGGTGTTGATGGTCGTCAACCATCCCAGCAGTTCCTCAACATGGTCGGGAGAAATCGAGCCGCCCGCAAAATCACTCTTGAAACGTTGAATCTCCGCATGCGCCACTTTTCGAGGTGAGGAATCAGAGGCGAAGATCAACTCGAGGTACTTGGGATCGATCATGTCAAGATCGACCAGTGATTGCCGCAACTGCGGTAACAAATCGATAGCCTCACGTTCTGCCAACATGTCTTTCAACGCGAAGATTGTTTGTCCCATTTCAAAGCGGTTTGGTAGTTTCTGGTTTCCCAGGTTCTCCCGCAGTGCCACTACCAGCAAATCGAGCAACTCCTCATTTGAGAAGGCCTCCAACTCCCTGCCCGGCGTTGGGCCACCCTGCGCGCCGCTCGGAATGCGAATCGACGCCGTGGCGCCGCCGTTGATCGTCAAGGCGCTGCTACTACCGGAACTCACTTGTTTGCCACCGGCGAAGTTGCTTTCCTTTTGGTCTCCCCCCTGCCCCTTCACCAATAGCTGTAACAACAATGCGGGATGCTTGCGCATTGCGTCGGCGATGGTCATCTGAATTTCTCCGGTACCTTCACTGAAGGATTCTACCATGTCAGCAGAAACTACCCGTTCATCCTCACCTACCAACTGGTACTGCACCTTGCCGACTGAGATCGCTTTAATGTTCTCGCTCTTGACAAATGCCTGCAGATCACGTTGTTCTTTTTTGAGATTGAGATGGGCGAGGAATTTCTCGAATGCCGGAAATGAAAGCCCCTGATCAAAGCTGATGCTTGACAATCCTGACTCATAGAGGATCTTTCCCAATCCATCCTGCAGTGCACGGTCTTCAAGTGGCACGCCGTTCCCGAGCAACTTGCCGTCGGCAACGGCAAAGATCAACTGCTCTCCATTCTGCAACAACTCCTCCAACATCACAAATGGCTTTTCCGCAGCCTTTACGGAAGCCGGATGGCCGGAGGGATATATTCCCAGCTTTCTGACCGCCGCGCTCACTTCTCGCAGGAACGCCATCAACTGGTCGGATGTTGGTTTCGGTCGGGTACTTGTCTCCATATCTAATGTGATCGGCAACAAACGATTAACTGTTCATGAGAAATCGCAGTCCGGTAACGGACTGTTGCAAACTGAAACAGAGAATGGAGAGGCGGCGGTTATTTCAGGACAACCATCCTGCGGACTGTGGCATTTCCCTGCTGACGATAAAAGTAGATGCCGCTAGCAACCGGCGCGCCGCGTTGATCCTCGCCATTCCAACCGAAGCGATAGTCTTTGGAAGCAAGCCTCTCGGCGACAACAAGCGTCGCAACCGTTCGGCCAACGATGTTGTAGACGGTGATTGGCAAGGGTGACGACGAGCGAATGACCGTGCTACTGTTGAACGGATTGGGAAAATTCTGTTCTGGGACGAGATCTGGCACGACCGGCAACAGTTCATTATCCACGCCTGTAGCTTGATCAACTCTCAGGATCATCGGTACGATCCGATTTCTAAAGGAAAAGCTGTCACTCTCGCAATGGACTGTCAGTGTGTCGTAGTGTGCTCCGACTTCCAGTACCGCGCTGCTGATTCGCAGCGCTAGGGTATCTGACTCATCAGGCAGAAGAAGCGCCTGGGCGCTGTCCCAAGACAGCCACGCAGGTACAAGCTGAGACTGCGGCAGAATCGCGTAACGAATCACGCGACCAGCAGTGTTTGCTACAACTATTTCGGTCGAGCTCGTTTCGCCCCGGCTCACGGCAACCGTGAGCGACTCGGGCTCAATTCCTAGCGGACAAGCAAGAGGCGATGAGGGATCAAGATAGATTGGCATCGAGCGGTTGCTGAGTATGCCCGAGCCCCACGTTCCCAGCGCCATGTACATTCCCTGCGTCTGCGTTCTCGGCAACGTACAATGCAGCAAGTCCGCCACAGTCAGATACGCGTTGGCTGTGGTGGCGCTCGCGCTAGAGTCGGTGCCAAGAAAGACGGCAAAGGAATCCGGCAGATTGATCGGATGTTCAAAACCCGGTACCGTGTCAGAAACGTTGCATCGCAGTTCCAGTAGCAGATTGCCCTTTGGCTCCGCGGTCCAGATCAACTGCTCGCCCGAGCAAAATCCTTTGTAAGTGTGACTATCACCGGGTTGCCAGTCCAGGGATGGTAGCGGGGCCATCGGCGTGGCCGTCTGCCAGCGGAACTCCACGAAAAGGCGGCCACTTGTGACCAACCCGCGATGCACGGGAAATCCAAACCACCCGCCGGAAGGCGGCACGTCTTCAGCAAAGACAACGTTTGGACCCCAGAGGGCGGTGTCAAACGTCGTTACGGGAACGTGATCGAAAATGGTCAGCACAAATGGTGATCCGGAATTACCCGAGTCTTTGGGAAAAGGGTCGCTGCCCCATAGGTAGAGCGAAATCTGATCTACCGCAACGGAGGATTCGAGGCCGTCAAACTCCACCAGTATCCGTCCGACCGAACCCTGCGGATTGACCAGATAGTATGACCGCGGGACACCAAGGTCATTGAAGTGATCGACAACGTTGACATTGCCGCAATGCCAGATAATCTGAAAGGCATCAAATGTCGGTTCAAAGCCGACCGCATACGGTGGGGGTGGGAGCTGACCATAGGCAGCTGTGGTCAGAATCAATAGAACCATGAAAGCCAGAATGCCTTGTCGCACGTCGATCCCATACTGTTATTTGGTAGCGGCAAGATACGACAACTGGCCAAAGACCGCAAGTCCCCAATTAGGCATTCTTCCACAAATATGACGGGGCAGTGACGGCCGCAGCTATGCTACCGATTGGCGTTCGGGCCTGCGCTTGCCTTCTTTGTACTCCCGCCAAAGTCGTCCCCATTCGGTGCGGTTAAACTTCCTGATCTTCGCTTGGCCGATGGTTGGATACCACAAGACGTCATGGTAGAAGTTCGAGGCGGCCGGCGCCCACACTACGAGCGGCGAATGTAAGGCAATTTTCTCTAGGAAACGCAGCGGCCCCTTGCGCAGCATCTGGTCGCCCCAGATGACGAAAGACCTCTTCGTCGTGAAATGGAAGTTGACATCGTTGACATCCGCGCCGACGACTTCGATATTTCGCGGATCACCGTTACCAAGCTGCATTTGGTCGCACATACGGATGTATGGAATCGACAGCGGGTCGAATCCCATCAGCTTTGCTGCCACCGAGTCGATCGCCACCGAGTCAGCGGAAGCCAGAATGTAGTTTTGCATCACTGGGTCCATCGTGCGTGGTCCGGCGCCATTGCCCGCGACTGTGCCATCCATAACGGCAAACACAGATGGATGCAGTTCCTTTTGCATCAGCATCAGGTCAACCAGTACCTCATGTATATGCTTGTGCGCATAGTGCCGAACTTCCTTCAAAAGACCCCCGAAAGAGTTCTTGATGGCGCCAGTCGTAACGGTATGACCATGTGTTTTGACTGTCGGTAGATGCAATATTTGCCTGCCGACATACATCTTCGGAATCTCGATTCCCTCAGGGAAGATGTCGTTCAACTTAAGCAGCTTTGACTTGAACTTATAGACAATCCACTCCTGCTCAGGAAGCGGCTTGAATTCAAGGTGATACTGATTCAGAATCGGCAACCAGAGATTGTTTGCGGCGCCTTTGCGGGGATTGGTTACAACCGTCTTATTCTCGACGGGCAGCACGCGATTCGGAGCGAAACCGTCCCCTATCAACTTCGCTACGACCCCTTCCACCTGCCATGGCTGACTTGAACAAGCTGGGAAATACTTCGTCCACGACAGGTTCAGCTTGAGAATCAGGTCGCCATTTTTGTTCAAATGCCGTGAGTAGTCGGCAAGATCCATTAGTCTGGCATAATCGGCGATTACCGTCTCCGGCGTCGTTTTCAACACAGCCACTTTGGATTTGTTCATCAGTTCAACCTCGGCTTCCAGATGATACGCTGTTTCTGGCGTGTGGGTAGATATCACAGACAGGCCCGAATTCGTAGCTGGCCAGCAAGCGCCGCAATTTGCGCTCCACCGTTTGCAGATTGGTGTAGTGCCGGAATCGGCTCCTCATTCCGGCGGCTTCTCGCGGCTGATTCGGATCGATCTCCCACGGATGCAGGTAGATCATTGCCGGGTAACCACGCTCATTGTACGCCTGTATCGCGAGTTTCGTGTACCAGTAAGGAAATAGACGAAAGCTGCCACCGCCGCAGGCAGGCAACAATCGCCCGAAGACGGAATATGTCGTTGGTGGAATCTCTAGAATTGATCCGCTGCCGCTGTTGACAAAATACGGAAAGCGTGGGGCGCGCGGATCGCCGTACAGGTCGTGGTAGATCGGGAAAATGCTGGAATCGTACTCAATCCCGCAGGCCAAGAGTGTCTCCCATATCCATTCGACTTTGCGGTCGGCTGAAAATGTCGGCGCCCGAAAACCGCGCGCTTTGACTCCCGCCGCCTTACCAATTGCGTCCACCGATCGCTGCAGATCGGACTTGAACTCACTCTCAGTCATCCGCTTCAACGACTCATGATTATAGCCGTGGGTCGCCAATTCATGCCCGCGCGCCTTGATCATTCCCACCAGGTTGGGATACTTGTCCGCAATCCAGCCGAGTACGAAAAAAGTCGCTCGAGCACCGTATTCGTCGAACATGTCCAACAGGCGCATCAAGTTCATTGTCAAGCGGCTTTGACGTTTGTCCCAAGATGAACGCGGAATGACCTGATGGAATGCTTCTACCTGGAAGTGCTCCTCCACGTCTATTGTTAAGATGTTCTTCATGACGGTTTATCGCTTCTTGGCAGCGTACTGATATCCGTAGTACCTGTGATTGTAGTGGTAAGGCAATACCCCTTGTACGTTGTTAAGCACAACGCCAACGACATGCGACTCTGACTTACTAATGATGTCACAGGCGCGTTTGATCACATCCTGCTGCGTTGAACCGGCCTTAACCACGAGTAGTAGACCATCGAGTTCGGGAGCCAGCACTACCGGATCGGATACCGGAATCACCGGGGCGCAATCGACAAATACCAGGTCGAAATAGAACTTGATCTGCTCAATCGCCTTCTTTACCGAATCGCCTTCGAACAACTCGGTGGGATTGTCCTTCATGGTGCCGGCTGTGACCACCCAGAGATGCTTCATGGGCGTGCTCTTGAAGGCGTCCTCGACCTTAATCGAGCCGTCAATCAGGTCGGTGATGCCATTCTCGACCGGCAGGTTGAAGAGCTTGTGTACTGTCGGGCGCCGCAGATCGCAATCAATCAGAATAGTCTTGCGCTTTTTGTATACGGCGGCTGTGATCGCCAAATAAGCCGCCACGGTCGATTTCCCCTCTGACAGCATCGCCGAAGTAATCAGAAACGATTTGCGTTCGATTCCGTCGATCGACCGCGTGATATTGTGCAGAAGGCGGCGAAACTCGGTCGCCACAACCGATTCGGGGTGATAGTAGTCGAATATAGGTCTGCGTGTTTCTTTTGCCACGGGGCTACCCTTTCGTAATCACCTTGACCAAGGCGTCAAAGCCGCGGAATTCGTTTTCCGCCAACTTCAGACTCTTTTTGGCGCGCTCGAACTGTGGATTGATCTTCAGCGCTTCTTGATATTCCTGTATCGCCTTGGAGTGAATGAAGCGCCCCATCAGCGTGTATGCGACGGCCAATTCATAGTGCAGGTCCGGAAAATGCGGGTTTTTGCTGATCGCATCCTTGAGCTGTTTGATCCGGCGCGACAGCACGCGATCGTCGATCCTGTCAGCGCTCAGTAAGAAGCGCAGGTAGACGTCCGAAAACTCACGATTACGTCTTTCTTTGCGCTGCTCGCGAACATACAGTAATTTGTGAAACGCCGCCTCAAGGTCGCCTTGTTCAAACAGCGTTTTGCCCTCTCCAAATGTCTGATCCTGATACTCCGGACAGATGATCACCGCGCGTTCCAGCATCTCCAGCGTCTTGCCGGCATGCTCGGAGAACAGCTTGAAGTCCTCTCGTCGAATAGCATTAAGCACATATGTCAGCGCCTTATTGAAATATGCGTCGCCGTAGTACAGATTCAGATTTATCGCTTCGTCAAACTCAATCATCGCCCGCTTACAGGAACCGACAGCCAGAAATGCCTCGCCGAGATTATTGTGGTAGTCGGCAAACTTCGGTTGCAGGTTGACGCAGTGGTCAAACGGCTCAACCGCCTCCTGCGGCTTTCCTTGCGCCATGAAAACCAGACCAAGATGATTGAGTGATTCGTGTGCCTCCGGATGCTGACTCACTGAGCGTTTGAACAGCGCCTCGGCTTCAGGGTACATCCGCTTGTAAAGCATCGCCAGACCAAGACTGGTAATTTGATCGGCATCACTCGATTGCATCGCGTCTCCGTACCTCTGCAACAGATGTTCGATTTCTTCTTTGCGTTCCTTGTGAGTAGTCTTGACCAGCTCCAGCAGTTCCGGCTCCGGAAGACCGGCGCCGAACTCCTCCTCAACCGTGTCAAGGAGCAGGCCGTCGGAAAAGATCGAAGAACGCACGCGACGCTGCGTCGGATCGTTAAAGGTCTGTATCAAATACTCCCGCTCGGCGGAAGCGACACGCGAATTCAAGCGAAAGTTCTCCATCGTACTACCCTCGGACACCTGCGGTTTTCTTCACCGTGGTTTCATCTTCGATTCTGGGAATGGTCCCAACCACTTCCAACCCCAACAGTTCTTCGATATCTTCTATACTCTTGATTGAGTGATCCACCACTTCGGCAAGGATCATCGCGCACACGCCCAGCAGAATCCCAAGGCCCAGACCCATCAAAGTGATCTTGACACGGTTTGGCGATGACGGTTCCAGCGGAATTGTTGCCGGCTCCAGAAGGCGATACTTGGTCTCGGCTTCAGCCTGCGTGGTCGCTTTTTGTATGCTTACGCCGGTCGACTGCGACTGCCATTTGTCATAGACTGCGCGTCTGGAATCGGCTTTCTTTTGCAGACTCTCCATCATCTGGTCATAATAAGGTGTGCCGGCCACAACGCCGCGGATCTGTTGTACGGCGGATCGCAATATCTGGTCCTTGCCCTCCAGAAAACCGATCTGGTAGCGGCGGTAAATCAACTCGCCTAGATCTGCTTGCAGCGATGCCGAACGGTCGGGGTAAAGCTGCTTGGCCAGCGCCGCCGAACGGCTCTGCATCGAATTGAATGCGTCGGATACCTTGGTCAGTTGCATCTGAATCTTGGCGTCCTGCCAAAGGTACTTCATCATCAAATGACTGATTTCTCTTGTCGAGGCAAGCGCGTCATCGACGTCAGCGGCGAGGTCATTTGTTGACTGCAGTGCACTCATCGTGTCAATTCCGACCTCCTTTAGACGCGTCGCCAGGAAGTTCTTCCGGTCGATCGCTTCTTTTACCTCTAAATTCGTAGCGTCCAGCTCAGACTGAATCGCCGACACGTTGGTCTGTGAACTGATACCGGCTTGCAGATTGGCGGAAATGTAAGTGGTCTTGAAATCCGCCAGCGCCTTTTCAGCGTCCTCGAATTCTTTCTTTGCCAAAGCCAATTGCTCATCGGTGAACGCCTGGCTTTCGCGGGATGTCACGACTTCGTCGGACAACTTGCGCTCAACGTATATTCCCGCCAGTTTGGTCGCCATGTCGACCGCAAACTTCGGCTGATCGGAACTGCAGGTGATGACGACCTGATTATCGCCGATCAGACCAACGTTGATGTTATCGCGCAATTCATCTATTTGTAGTTTTCGCACGATATCCTGTAGTGCATATTGACGAAACTGATCCTGCATCCGCGCCGCCGCCTTGACGATATTCTCTTTTGGCTCCATCTTCAGATCGGTGATCAAACGGTTGATATAGCTTGAAGAGAGGATTTCTGAGCGCGTCGACGCCAGCCATCGCTGTGCAGTGCGCTCATTCGGCAGATCTGCCAATTCCGTCGGAATCATGTTCTCCAACTCACGCGACACGAGTTTCGTGGGCGAGATGACGATCTTGGTGGATGAAGAATAGACCGTTGGCAGAAGATAACTGCCACTAAAGGCCACGGCGGTCACCAACACTAAAGGCAGAACCAGCCAGAATTTCCGCTTCCAGATGATTTGCCAGACGTCATGAAGCGTTACTTGCCGCTGATTCATTGCTTGAACCTATCTATCAGCAGTATGGTCGAAGTAATCGTAGTTCCGAATGTCAAGGCATCGCGAAGAGCGTTGAAACTGACGCCGAGGAAAGTGCCGCCCTTTTCCGGAACGACAATCGCGTCTTCCGAGCGCAGCAGATACCGCGAAGGGCTTCCCTGCTTCATCTGCTTCTCCATGTTAATCGTGTATACGTTCGCATATTCGCCGATCCTGGAATTGACCATGATTCCTTTCAGATTCGCCGTAGGCAGCGTCCCTCCTGCAAGCGCGATGGCTTCCAGCAGACTTAGACCGGCTTCAAGATTATATACACCCGGCTTGGCAATGGCGCCCACTACATAGAACACATTCCGACCGCCCCCTGTTTCCGTCGGTATTCCTGTGCCCGGGATTCCGGATAATGTGCGAGGAACCTGGATGACGTCATGCGCCAGAATCTTCGGCAGATTCGACAGGTCGCGATTGGACACAGCCGACAGGACATCGACTGACAAAATCTTTCCCAAGTCACTACCACTCCCGCGAATAATCTTGACATTTCGCAAGTCACCGACAGCCGTCACCCCCCCCATCTCCTTGATAATCGCCCAGAGATCGGGAATGACTTCCCGGGCATATCGCCCCGGCGCCATAACTTCTCCCTCGACGAAAACCGTCTGCGAATTATAGCCCGTTACCGTCACCGTTGCCTGACTGATGTCACGATTGAAACGCGATACCTGTTCGACGATCTTACGGCCAAGTGCCGATGGCGTCAGACCGGCAGCCGTGATCTCACCGATGACTGAGAGCGAAATCTTTCCGTCAGAATTAACGACGGCGGTTTGATTGAGGTCGGGCTTTTGGTAGAACACAATTTGAAGCACATCGTCGATGCCGACCGTATACTCGGCGAACGCCGCCGGCGACAGCACCATAATCAAGCACAGCACCAGCCAGAGTTTAGTTTTTAGTTCTCTTGTCATACCTGTCACTTCTCGAATTCAGGAGTTTCTCATCAAACATGAATGACTTGTTTCTGCCGCTGGACTTGGCTTGCAAGAGCGCCATGTCCGCACAGTATATTAATCGGTCAATTCTTTGTGCGTCATTAGGATAAATCGCCCCACCTAGAGACACCGTGATCCGGTGCTGTTCACTGGTGAATCGATCCCGAAACTCGTGATTCAGCATCGTAACCCGCATGCGGTCCATGAAATTGGCGCAATCCTCCGCCGAGGTTTCCGGCATAATTACGCAGAATTCCTCTCCCCCATACCGGGAAACAACATCAATAGACCGCACGGACTTGGCCAGCAGACTGCCCAGTTGCTCAAGGAGATGGTCTCCCGATTGGTGACCGTAAGTATCGTTAAAAACCTTAAACTCGTCAATATCAAAGATTACCAAAGCCATCCGCCGATCGAATCGCTTTGCACGCGTCATCTCTTCTTGAAGTCGTTTGTAGAAGTACCGATAGTTGTACAGACCGGTCATGCTATCTGTATATGACATCTGTTCGATCTTTTCAAAGTGCGCCTGATTCTCAAGCACCAAATTGAACAGACAGCAATAGGAATACGCCGCTTCCAGTTCCTCATCGGAAAATCCGCTCTTGACCCGGCCAACGGCCATCACGCTTTCGGAGCCTTCCACATCGCCAAGCGCTCCTACCGCGCTGACACCGGATTCCTGCAAGATCTGCAGCACTACACTGTCCTTCACAAAATTCGCCACCTGATCCGACCGCTTCCAGCCTGGACTGTTCTTAAGGTCTGCAGCAAATCCGCTATCTGCTGGCAATAACAGTCTCGATGCGAGTTCCTTGCTCACATTGTGATCGTATTTTGCCTCGTAGTTACCATTTTCCTGGTTCTTGAGCAATACTACAGCGAAGTCAACCTTGAATTGCTCTTTTATCAAGCGCAGCAAGGCCTCGTAAAGCTGGTCGCGGTTGTGAATACGCATCAGCCGATTCTGTGCATCGATCATGACCCTCGCGTCAAAAGTCGGCGGTATCGACTTGGACTCCTTCTCCCGATTCACCGAGTCAAGTTGCTTACGTAGTCTGCTAACTTGTTGATTGTGTTTGTTTAACAGATCCTCAAGCAGCCGGTAGTCGCCAATCTGGTCGGCCAGCGCTAACAGAAACGGACGCATAAGCCGCAAAGGGTACCCCGTCGAGTGAGCCAGCAGAATAAAATGAGAACATTTGCCGCCGGACAGAACTGGCATTGCCTCCTCAAACGGCAGTTCGTTCAATGGAACAGTGATTTTCCCACCAGCGTAGACCTTGCGGAGAGATACCACGGAACGATGCGTTTCCATGGCCCTGACTAGTTCATCCCGATGACCAATGCACAGCTGTTTCACCTTCTCCGGTGGGACACCGTAGACATCGGTGACAATAAACCCCTGCTTCTTCTTGACGACAAGCGCCAACGCAGCGACATGGAGACTCTCATATATAAAGCGCGCCAGGTCAGCGACCTGGCGGTCAACTTGGCGTCGGGTAACAAAGTCGCCATGCATTTGTTCCAGGCGTTGTAGGTAGAGCTTCACTAGCTGGCGAAGCTTTGAATCACCGTATCTGCCAAAGTAGTGAAGTATTGCACCGGCGCCAGTCAGCGCGACTCCCAGAGCGACAACAACAGCCACTTTTGTGACAGATGGTACCAGCGCGGCAACCGCCAACAACAGCACCAACGCGACGACATAGACAATGAACGGCAATAGCATAGGCCCTCTGCCGCAATTATAGACCACAACTGGATTTTGTGCAAGAAGAAACGCGCCGCGCCAAGGCAGCCCATTATTCGGGTTATCTTGAAGAGGTTGTTTACCGTGGCGGAGAGTGGTCTCAGCCTCGGCGGCTAAGGCGGAAACGGCTCTTTCTGGTAAGTAGAGCATGACGGCGCAAGATGCTCCAGACTCTCCACCAGCCAACGCGAGGGGTGCCATTAGAGGCGTTGTTCAGCAGGTCAGCCAGTTCCCCAATGCTATAAAATGGGTCAGCCTTGACCAGAGACAACAACTCTTGGTCGAGGGTCGAAGGCTTCTCAGCGTCAACACCGGTATGGACTTCTACGATCGTCTGGGTCGTCGTCGAGGGTTGGATGTGGTATTCTTCGGTGGTGACTTCGGGTGGAGGATTGGCAAACGTCGGATTGGGCGGAGTGATCGGCTCAGCCTTGCTGTCCGGCTGCTCCGGTTCCGAGTATGCCGGTCGGAAATCGGCCTTGGCTTTCTCGATATTGTCGTAAGCTCTCAAGATTGAGTCGAATTCGAGCAACTCGAAAATCTCATAGACGCTGGGAATCATTCTTGCCAGTTTGATATCACCCGCGTGCGCCTTGATCTCGCGGATATTGCTGATAAAAATGCCCCAGCCGGCAGACGAAATGTAGTCCACTCCCGCCAAGTCGACGATGATCTTATACTTCCTTTGCTCAAGAAGCGTGTTCATCACCCGCTCCAATTCGCTGGCGGTCATGGTGTCAATTACACCATCGACCCTTACCATTGTTAGCTCGCTGCTACGTCCGGTCGTGTCTAGAGATATTCTTATGTCGTCCATGCTTCTCCTTGTGGAGTCTCTACCAGCGACTCAGCGCGATCGAGTCCGGCAATCTCCTTGGCGAACAGGAAGTAATCCAGTGCGCCGTTGGAATAGGGAGCGTGTTCGAAAATCGTCTTGTACAGCATCTGGGCCTCTTTGAGTTGCGTATTGATCCGAATTCGTGTAGCAAACACCTTGTCGGCGTACTCCGTCAGCAACTGGTTGTAAATCGTCTTAGAGACTCTGGTTCTCACATCATAGAAGGTCGCCAGTATACCCATCAACTCCACCTTGTGCCCGATCTTCGCGTAGATGTCATCAAGTAACTTAATGGTCTTTTTGGCGCCTTCACAAGCAAAAAAATCCATCGAGACCGGTACCACCACACCGTCAACGTAGTTGAGCACGTTGACATTTATCAGGTTTATCGCCGGAGGGCAATCACAGATGACATAGTCGGTGCCGTGCAGTTTGGAGAGCACCTGCCGCATTCGCAATTCGCGCTCTGGCTGTCTCGCCAGATAAAGCTCAGTTTCTACGATACGCATGCCACCGGAATCAATCAGGTACAGATTCGGACGCAGATTGACAATCTCCACGTCGCCCGTCGTCATCAGCTCCGACAGTCCCTTCTGCGGCTGTTTCTGAAAAGCCATCCCAACGTTGGCCTGACTGTCACAATCAATAATCAACACTTTCTTGCCGGAGAGCGCCAGACAATGACCGAGATTGATGGCGGTTGTCGTTTTTCCGGTCCCGCCCTTACAGGTGATGATGGCTATCTTCTTCATTTGTCCCGGTTCTTGCGATTCCTCTGCTCCATCTTCTGCTCATACTCTTCAAACTTGAACTTGGAGTCGGTCTCGGGCAACTCGATCACCTCCAGACTGATGCCATCGTCGACCCGCTGCTGCCATTGTCTGCTGCCAACTTCTTCCAGCCTTGCTGTCGACAAGACGTTCTGTTTCTCCAACTCCTGATCCATGGTACGAACTCTGCCCGCTACGCGCTCAAACAGAAGTCGAAGCTGCTCCGGTGTAACCTGACCTTCCATTTCCTCGAACATCGCAGTCAGAACATCGCTGTGCTCGTCGTTCAGACCCATCTCTGTCAACTGGCGTCGCCATGCCGCAAGCCGAACATCTTCCTGTTGTTGCAGAGATTCCTTGATCCGTCCGAGATAGGCGCTCCGATCGACACCCTGCGGTTGCGTCTCTCCCTCCACTTGCGGAAGACGCGCAAAGTCCTCCTGCTGCTGCGGCGTCAGATCTCTACCGGCACGCAGCGAATACTCGTAACGTTGACGGCGGGTGTTGAGCCGCAGACGCACCAACTCACCGTATATGATCTTGTCATCCAGTTCCGGTCCTCGATGTCCCAGTGTCTCCAGCTCTTTGCGAAGACGGGTTGCGCCGAATTCGGGATTCTGCTTGATGGTTTCCAGCAACTGATTGCGTTGCTGATATGTTAACTGTGCGGGAGAGTCGTCGATACGCAGGGCCTTGTTAAGCAATCCTTCATCACCATATAGCTCGTGTCGCTTCTTGTATCTATAGTAGGTTGATGCGGAGAGGTTCATCAGCCGGCACGCCTCGGCGACCGATCGCTTCTCAACGTCAACGAGATCGAGCAGCTTCTTGCGGCGGGCGAAGATGTATTGATCGGCTTCGATCCTCTCCTTGATGACTACCATCGTGATGTCATCGTTCTGCTCGGCGCCTGAAGTGAAACTCTGTAACTCGTCCGAGAACTTCTCGGTGAATTCGTCCGGCGACAAATCGCAGTTGTCTTTGATAAATTCAAGATATCGACTGATACCGAACTGCTCCCGCCGTAGATTCATTGCTTCGGTGATGCCATCAGTATAAATCACCAGCATGTCGCCCTTTTTGAGACGCACGTTTTCGCTGCCGAGATTATCCTCAAAACTGACCCCTTCCGGCAAATTGATCCCTAGCGGGATGCCCTTGGGATTCAGGAAGAACGTCTTGTCCTCTTCCTTTCGGTAGAGAATCATCGGATTGTGGCCTGCTGACGAGAACGAAATTTTCCGGTTACGCGTATCAAGGACGACCAGGAAGATCGTGATGAACATCCCCTTGCGTACGTCTTCCGTCACGAACTCGTTGACTCTGGTAAGAATGTCGACCGGTGAGCGATTACCGCGAGATTCCAGACGAATCGCCGTTCGGATCATTGTCATCACCAGCGAACCGGGGACACCCTTACCGGAAACATCTGCGACAACGATGCCTAGCGTGTTTTCGTCTATCCAAACGAAGTCATAGTAATCACCGCCAACATCCTTGGCGGCGCGATAGATCGTAGCAATATCGAATCCTTCAATGTCGGGGAAGTTCTTGGGGAGCAGCGTATGCTGGATGTCCTGGGCAACTTGCATCTCCTTGCGCATCCGCTCCTGCTCGACCTTATTCGCCTGCGATTCCCTGAACTTGACCGTCATCTCATTAAAGGCTTGCGCAATGGCATCAAATTCTCCCGTGCCCGTAAGTGTGACCCTGCTCTCAAGATCACCCTTGCCGAAACGGCGAACTGCTTCAACCAACTTCTGAATCGGTTTGACAAAGTAGTTCGACAACAGATAAACGGCGGCGATCACAAATAGGAAAGCAAACCCCATTACGATGAGAATACCGCGCCTCGTTGTGGCGATGTTGCTTTCGAGACGTTCCTCACCAAAGCCAACATGCAGAGTTCCGAACCGGTGATTCTGGTATGTGATGTTCTGAATCACATAGAAAATACCATTTTGGCCGTCTGGCCCAAGAATCCACTGCGGTTGCGCCACCAACTTTTCATCAACCGGAGCCACTTTCTTGTAGGGCTTGTGTAGTTCATCAGGTGGTCCTGTAGAAGCCACCACCTGATTCTGTTCGTCTAACAAGTAGACAAAACGAATGTCCGGATTCTGTTGGGCGAAATTCCGCGCAAATTCGTCGAACTCAACATCGGAACTGCTGTTGATAAAATATGTCGTCGCCTGCGAAGCGATCGTATTGCTGTATTCCGCTATTGTCTGAGCAAACTGCTTTTCACGCCAACTGACCGCCCTGCTTTCCCAGAAGAAATAAACCCCTACGATTACAAGTGTCATCACCAACGAAGTCCAAAGGGAAAACTTGAGTCGAATCGACATTCCTTCCGGCTTCGCCGCCGTCTCCGGACGTGCCTTTGGGTAGCGTTTGACCATCCGTAGCTCATTGACGCCACCGGCCGATTGATACTCGACCTCGTCGGTCACCTTGCGGATAAGATAAACACCCAGACCGCCTTTCCGGCCTGTCTTGATGTAATGATTTAAGTCCGGGTCGGACGACTTTTCAAAATCAAAGCTTCTGCCCTTGTCATAGATTGAAAGCGTTATTCGGTCGCTGTACAGTGAGATCTTGAGCTTTAGGGTACCTTCGCCGTAGAGATAGGCATGACGAATAACATTGGTGCACGCTTCTTCAATGGCCAATAGAATTGCCGTGACATCCTTTCGCCGAAACGGTGTCTCAGACAAAACCGTCTCAATGAAAGTGCGGATATCGGGCAACTTGGACTCCGTTGCCTGGAATTCCGCGAAGATCTGCTTAGTAGGCTTGGCGAATATTCTCATTTGAATAGGCAATTCTACAGTTTGGTTATCTTGCTGTCCAGATTAAACTTCCACCCCTGGAAGTCTGGTCACGTAATGTGTTGCTAATCAATTAGTCGTGTCGTTTTTCTTGAGTCTTAGTTTAGCTTGCTGGATATTCTTTTCCGTCTCGGCATTCCGGGGATACTCCGCAAGCACTTGCTCCCAAAGCTTGATCGCTGCCTCATACTCGCCCCCCCGGAACTTCTCGATACCCTCCAAATAGACTTTCCAGATCGCTTCGTTCTTTTGGAGCTCCGCCAGGGCTGAAGTCGGAGCCTGTTGTTTGAGCAGTTGCAGCAATCCGAGGGCAGCCGAATCGTTGGGATTCACGGTCAGAAGCCGCTCAAATATCTGCCGGGCGGAAACCGTATCCCCAGCCTGATACGCATCGATCCCTGAACGCAACAATGTCAGGGTTCCAACCTGATCCGAGACCGCCTTGAGATTTCGACGTGCCACCGTGTTGCCGGGATCATATTTTAGAATCTCAGCATAGCGCACAGCAGCATCCGCGAGATTTCCTTCCCTGGTCAAACGGGCAGCGTCCCGCTCAAGCTGATCGCACCGCTCCGTTACCAATGCCTTGAAACTCGTCTCGCCATCGCGGAAGCGGTCGTCGTTGCCAAAGGCGGGGCGTAACCGGTCAATTAGCAGGGTCGCGGCATCTATGTCCTTCAGGCCGATTGCCTCGTTCAATTCCGAGAAAAGCTCCACCGCTTTGATGGAATCGCTCTCGGCCAGAACGCCTGCCCTAACCGTGGCAGTTAACTCATCAGATTGTTTGCGCTTGATCTCCGTCAATCGCTCGCTGACTTCCGGATTGGTTCCGTCGGTCAAGGCCTCAACCATTTGGTAATAAACTTGCGCCGAGTCGAGAGCACCGCTTTCGTAGAAACTGCGTGCGCTGGCGATCGTTGCCGCAAGTTCCTGCTCACGCTGTTGGCGAGCGAACTCCTCCGAGGATTTCAGCTTCTCCGCCTCACGTTTTGCGAGAATTGATGATGTTGATCCTCCCAGCGACAGATCAAGTGTGACTTGATGCTGGGGCTGGAAGAAATCCTGTGTTCGGTACGTGTATCCGAAAGTTACAAAGCCGAGATGCAATCCCGCACCAAGATTAATCTGGTCGACATCATATCCGCCGCGTAGGAAGTAGCTGTGCAGGAAACCAACTTCAGCCCCGACATGAATCTTGGGATCAACCTTTTCCGTCTTGTCGACATCAACCTCGACGGCGAAATGATTCCTCCCGCCGGAGAACGGTACCGTCACGCCCGCGCCGCCTTTGAGATTCCGCGGCAATGTCTCAGTATCGCGATTAAGGCGCATCTGCGGTGCAAGCAGATTCTGCGCGTTGAAACCTAATGACAAATATTCAGAGACAGTCAGCTTGATTCCCAGGTCCCCTCCGGCTCCAAATGCCGACGTATTATCAAAGGTCTCACCGTAGAGTTTGATCGTTGCGCCGACCGCAAGATGGCGGCTGATGTTCTTGCCGTAACCAAGCAGATACATCTGCTGATTAGCGCTAAAATCACCAAGCAACCTGCCGAGATTGTCACGGTGCTGAATCTGGTCCGTTGTTAACAAGAATGCTGCCGCCGCAAAGCTGCCATAATCGACCGTCGGCCAGCCGAACGCCGCAGCGCTGTATTTCGTCCCCTCCGGTAGTGACAGATACAAGAGCGACAAGCTCCGATCAGACAGCGAGGTCAGCGTCGCCGGGTTCCAGAACACGCTCGAAGCGTCATTGGCCAAGGCCACATTGGCACCTCCCATACCGAGCGCGCGACCGCCGGTGCCATGCGAAAACAAAGGTGACAGCCCTGCGCCGTTGCCAGAGGCCAGCACTGTTGTCGACACCGTCACCGCAAGCAGTGTTATGGCTAGCAATCGTCGCATCACTTCACCACCGCAATTTTGGTTCTAACTTCCGGCATTCCCTCGACGGTCAGCACCGCGATATAGATACCATTAAGTACGATCTCACCGTCAGCGTTCTTGCCATCCCAGACCACTGTCACCGGTTCATTGGCTGATGTCGGAGCGGGCAAGACACGACTGAGCACTTCGTCACCCGTCAGAGTATATATCTTCAAGGTGGCCGGCTTTGTGACGGACGAACTGTAGACAATCGTAGCCTGTTCGCTCAGGGGTGAAAATGGATTCGGATAGGAGAAGAATGACTGCTCCAGCGCCGCTGGCACGAGCGTCAAGTCATGTTCGATAATCAAACGTGATGCAAACCGCGCCGTGATCGTCACCGGCTTCGCTCCCGCCGGAGAAATGTACTCTGCAGCAAAGGAGTTTGAATCCAAATATAGCACTGCATCAAGCAACGTCGGTTCGGATCGTAGCGTTATCGACAACACCGCGACTTGAGGAAGACCGGTGCTCGCGCCAAGGTTGAAACGCCGGCGATTGCCATTGGCAATTCCCGTGATGTCAGAGCTATTGTTGTACCGCAAGCTCGTTGTTGCAATGAGTGCCGAGGGATCGACCTCATTTCCCGCGCGATCGTGCAGCGCCAAATCGACATATTTGAGGTACGGCTTTTCCGACTTGCCCACGATATCAAAGCTAAACCTCAGCATCTCGTAAGTGCCACCTGCAGCCAGTAACGTCGACGACAACGAAGTGAAGTCAACGCCAAGTGCGACCTGTTCTTCAGTCGAGATGATTACAATCGTGTCCGCTCGATCGACAGCCTTGGCAACCATGCCCGTATTGTCATCCTCAGGTGCTTGAGTAATTGCGATTTCGAAACGACCTGTGTCATTCGTAGCGGGTGCTGTTAGATTCCATTCGACGTTTTGTCCGATGCCAAACGCTTGAGTCGATTCACTCGTTGCAACGAACGTCCCTTCAAGCTGTCGCAAAGTGACTTCTCCCTCACCCACAGTCGACTGCCCGTTGTTTAGCACACTGGCAGAAAGGATGAACGCTGATGAAGGTTCCACCACGCCATCCTGCGCTTCGACCGGAGAAGCAATTGACGAAATCAGCCGCAGGTTCGCGGGTGTTTGGATCACGACTACCTGAGTGCTGGCAAGCGGTGTGAGCAGTTGCGCTGCCAATCCCGAGTTTACTCCGGTAGCTCTGGTCACCCGGGCGCTGAACAACTCCGAAGAACTCGGAACCATCGCGGCCGTCACTGCGTAAGTAATTGTCGATTCCGCCGCAACAGGGAGAACATCAATAAGAGTCGAATCAGTAAATATCGATTCACCATCGCTAAGCAGTTTCACTACAATCTGGCGCAACGGTTCATCCCCTTGATTACGGATAGTCGCCGTAATCTCAAAGGGTTGGCCGATATCGACATGAGGCGCATTACGAGTCAGCAGATTTGTACTGCTAAGCTGTACCGCTGCTCCTGCTGGGACTGTCACCGAGTTCCCCGGCATACGAATCCTAAACACTTCATCGTATCCATTGGCTGTACCGCTGATCTCTACCACCAGTGAATCAAGCACCGTCGGAAAATCGATCGGAACAAAAAGCGGCTTGAATGCCAGATTCGTCACACCGTTCGGAAACGAAAGTTGCCCGTTACCCACAGTCGCAGACAACTGACGCCCTGCGGCGAAGATGGACAGGGAAACAGACGCGGACCCTGCCGACAGTGCCGCCGTACCGGCATTCACCACATCCAGAGCGAATGTCACATCCCGTCCACGAAACATGGTAGTCGGCGACAATGACGCCGGTTGGTAGGACAGCGATGGCTCCGATTGCGTTACTATCGGTGGTGTAACCGTGAACGATTGATCAAACGCCACACTGCCTAACGTGCCGCTGAGTCGAATCGAAATGTCAGAAATCAAGTCAGCAGATTGAATCGGAATGTCCGCTTTCACGAACTTGAGCTCGGTGACTCCGCCGTGCGCCAAGACAACAACGGCGTTCTCCAGTGCATACTCAGCGACCTGTGATAGCGAGAGCTTGGTAGCGGTTGTTAGGCGCAGATCATCATTGCTGTTATTGAAGACACGCACAGAAAAACCGTATGCTTTGCCCCGACTGACTTGAACAGGCGACAGCGATGACCCCACCACACCCACGCCCTCCAATGGGAGAATCGTAAGGCTTCCAAGATTGCCGACAGAGTCGGACACTGCCACACTGCCGATCCGTCCCGAGAACCCGGCGGCGAAGCTAACCGACTCGCCCGGCCGATTCGGAACATCGCCTCTGAATGTGTAAATACGATTCAACAGTGGCGCGATTGTATCAGGAAATACGCGATCTACGCTGGGCAGGACCGCTGTCGTGCTGCCTATATAAAGCCCGATGGCGTCGATTACACCCGGCTGATTCCCAAAGTCTGAGATGGTCAATCGGAAGGTATACTGCTCACCTATGTATCTTGTCGTCTCGCTAAGACTGCCGCCCGTGATTTTGAGATAGGAGAAACCAACACTCGGTGAGGTCCCCTTCTTGCCTGTTTGCGAAGTAGCAGTGAACGTCACATACAGGTCATTGCCGGAATAACCTGTGCCGATCTTCTTGAGATCGCAGACACCATCTTCAAAAGCACTTGGAGTGTCGACGCGCTTGTTCAGCACCGAGCCGGAACCACTGCAACTGATCGTCACGGGATCAAACGCTGCATTGAACCAGTCGCAGGCGTTATCGAAACGATCGAAAGCTTGGAGTTCGGCGTATCCGGTGAACGGCCTGCCGGGAATCTGCACCGCATCCAGCGCAAATTGAAATCTCGCCATCGAATCGGCGACGACGAAGATCGGATGATTTGTGACAACACCCCCCAGATCGACCTTGAGTGTGTCAATTCCTGCTCGCACCAACAGGATAGAGCCTGATCCCGAACCATTCGCTGCGAAAAACGATGACAACGACGGCAATACCCCCAATGGCGCAATACCTGAACCTGATGCAAGTTGCAAGTCAACACGTCCGGAGACGGCATTGTTCCAACGATCAGCCGCATGGCTAACGCTCAAGACAAACGCGTGTCCCGCCATCACAGTATCCGGTGCAGACATCTGATAGCTTTCCACCGACGCCGGGAGTACGGCGATGCCGCTGATCGACTGCATCACGGTATCCCCTTTGAGCAGTTCCAAACTTTGCCTTCCTGCCGTGAAAAGTTCGAAACCTGAGCCGGGGAAAGCGTGGCGACCTTGATCGGCGGCCACAAAACTATAGGGCGCCGTCTTTGTGTACGGAATCACCGCCAGTGTATCACTCGAGCGAAAGTAGACTGCACCGTTGTAATCAGAGCTTACGTTTTCAAAAAGATCATACGCCGTGACAACGACATCATCAATGCCGTTATGCCAACTGTCACCAGCCACCACAGTTTCGGGAGCGCCATTCACTACGAAATGCGCAAAGACACCCGGCAGCACATACACCAGACTGCTGGTATCGGCAAACGACTGATAGCTCGCGACGATCTTGGAAGCGCCGGTATGCTTCGCCTGAAATGTGCCGCCTGAAATCGTGCCCGTTGGTGATGGGGCTCCGATTACGCTCCAGTTGATTGGCTGTACCGAAACCGCATTCCCAAAACGATCCAGCGTCTCGACGTAGTACTGCAGAATAGTGCCCGCTCGCATCTGCTGTATGCCTTCGGGATACAATGAAAACGTTGCCAATTTGTCGGCGCGCAAAGAGAACGATGTCGACCAGGTCGGAGCCGCGATGAGTTCATCTGTCAGTGACACAATTGCGAGAGCGATCTGATATGAGCGCGCTGTCGTCGCATTGCGAATGCCAAACAGCTTCAGCGTTATCTTGCTGCCTGTCACCGGGGCCTGACCGCCAGCGGCAAATTTAACTCTCAGTTCTTGTCCCTCGCGGGATACGTCGCCGATCTGATACTCAACATTCCCCGGATCGTCGTCAGAATAAAGAACGGAGTCAATTTCGGTCAGCCCGAATCCAGTGGGGAAGAAAAGCCGTACGGTTGCTTCCGTCTGCAATGTGTCACCATTCAAAGTGAACTCGACCCGATAGACGGTTCTGACGCCCACGGTATCGTACTGAGGATAGACCGTCAACTGCGTGATTGTCCCACTAGCCTCGGACAGCGATTGTTGCAACCAGAAATCGGTTTTGCTGTCATTCTGTGCAGACGCTAACGCCGTCAGAAGCAGGCAGACCAGAACGAGGAGTATGAGTGTCTTCAATTTCATCATGATGTCATTGAGTGTCAACAGTGACAATTACCAATAAGACATACGAATTATACACGGTTAAACGAACTTGTCAACGCTTTATATCTCCGCGATCGGCACCCGCGCCCACAGGGTACTGCCCATCAAGGCCGTTGTCATAGACACCATCCTTTGCTGAAAACTGCTCCTTTTGCTATCCTTGTGAAGTGTCGGAGCAACTCCGAACTCCCTTCCGGCAATACCTTGCCGTTATAGCGGTTACCCCGTCTCATCCTTACGTAGATAGACCACGCGCTGTGGATACGGAATCTCGATGCCTGCAACCTGCAGATCACGGTAGATTCTGCAACGCAGGTTTTCCGCCACATTCCACTGATCCGCAAGCGAGGCAACGCGACAGACAAGCATGAAGTTCAGGGCCGATTCGCCAAAGCTGCTGAAAAAGGCGGATGGTTCGGGGCTTTTGAGCACAGCCGGGTGCTCGGACGCCGCCTTCACTAGAAGCGTCTTCACCTGGTCAATATCACTGCCGTACGCAACCCCCAACTCGATTTTGACCCTGATTTCCTCCTCCGGATAGGAAAGATTGGTGATTTTCGACTTCACCAAGTCGTTGTTTGGCACGACAATCAGTGTGTTGTCAAACGTCAGAAACTTGCTTGAACGTATGCCGATATCATAGACATCAGCAGTCTCACCCGATGGCAGCACAACCCGGTCTCCCTCCCGAAACGGTCGGTCGACCATAATAATGAAGCCCGAAATCATGTTGGCAATCGTGTCCTGCGCCGCCAGAGCGATAGCAAGCGAGCCGACCCCCAGAACCGCCAGCAGACCCTTAACATCGACATGGAAATGATCGAGAATCGTCACGGCGGCAATCACGAAGATGACGATCCTCATGATGCGATGAGCCAGAGGCAGCAGGTTGTCGTCTATCTTGCTCTCGGTGCGTGCTGCCACCGACTTGGCGTACCAGGTCGCGAATATTTTAACCAGCCG
>CAIYYT010000101.1 GCA_903930455.1 uncultured bacterium
GCCTTTGAAACGATCAGCGGCATGGAATCAAATCAAGCGATAGACCGGCACTACGAAGCGCTGGCGCAAAAACTGTATGCCAATATAGACTACGTTATTCCGTGGGAGAGAGTACAGGCAGGCGAGTCGTGGACCGAGACCATTGCTTACCAGGGGAACGACGGCGGGTTCCATTTGATAGATCAGTCAATCTCGGCGATTCGTTCACAGTTAGGCGAAATCATCAACTACGTAGTGTTCAGTCGCGATGTCACTGAAGAGCGTGAGTTGGAAATTCGCGCCCGTTGGGCTGACGAGCGTCTGCGACTCAGTATTGACGGTATGGTCGACGGACTAACGTTGTGGGACGTACATATGGGTCCGGATGGCAGTATTCAGGAATTTGTTTGCTCAGAGGCCAATCCTGCCGCGTTGAGGATGCTCGGCAAGGAGCGTCAAGTCATGCTCGGCCGCAGTGTTCAGGAACTGATGACCGGTCAAAAGGACTACGATCTGCATGACTTGTTCAAGCGAGTACTCGACAAGGGTCAACCCGCTATCATCGAACATGTGCACATCTTGCGCAATGAAGACAGGGTGGTGCTCACCATTAACGTTTGGGCGGTTGGCACCGGTGTGGCTTGTCTCATGCATGATGTCACGCAGCGTCTCGACTTGGAAACGCAACTCCGACAAGCGCAAAAACTGGAAGCGGTTGGCTCCTTGGCGGCGGGTATCGCCCATGAGATCAACACCCCGATCCAGTTCGTCGGCGACAATATCCGTTTCTTGGCGGATTCATTCTCGGGACTGATGAACGTGCTGGAACATCACCGCGCATGCCGCGAAAAAATGGCGTCCCTGTTGGGTGAGCGTGAAGAGCTACAACAACTACGCGATTTGGATAGGCAGGTTGATGTCGATTACCTCAAGACCGAAATCCCTCTGGCCGTGGAACAGAGCTTGGAAGGAGTTAGCCGCGTTTCCACTATCGTGCGCGCTATGAAGGATTTCTCCCACGTCGATGAACGCGAAATGGTAATGGCCGATATTAACCAGATGCTCGATACCACGCTAACGGTGGCGCGAAACGAACTTAAATACGTGGCCGATGTTGCCAAAGACTTCGCGCCCGATCTGCCGACCGTTGAATGCTTCCGCAACGATCTCAATCAGGTGTTTCTGAATCTGTTTATCAATGCCGCACATGCTATCGGCGACGTCGTGAGCGCTGAAGGGCAGGGCAGGGGAACCATCACGGTCGCCACCCGTCGAGATGGCGATGAAATCGTGATTTCGATCTCCGATACCGGCGCCGGCATTCCGGAAAGCATTCGCGATCGCATTTTCGATCACTTCTTCACGACCAAGGAAGTGGGCAAGGGCACCGGGCAGGGTCTATCGATCGCTCGCTCTATCGTCGTGGAAAAACACAAAGGAACGATAGCTTTTGACAGCGAAATCGGGAAGGGCACGACATTCTATATCCGTCTGCCGATAATTAGAAAGGAGGTCGAGCATGCCGAAAGCCAGCATCCTGTTCGTGGATGATGATCCTAGTATTCTGAGCGGTCTGCGCCGCATGATGCATCCTTTCCGTGATGAATATGAAATGTTCTTTGCCAATAGCGGTCCGGAAGCGTTGGATATGATGGGGCAGAAGCCGAGCGACATCGTGATTTCCGACATGCGCATGCCCGGCATGAATGGCGCCGAGTTGCTGCACAAGATATATGACCAATATCCGGGCACCATTCGCTTCATCCTTTCCGGTCATTCCGATCGCACACTGATCATGCAATCGGTCGGCTTCGCTCATCAATATTTGGCAAAACCCTGTGATCCCGAGTCACTGCGTAACTCCATCAATCGCTCGCTGACGTTGCAGAATCTGCTGGCGAATCCCTATCTTCACAGGTGTATTGCAGACATCAAATCACTCCCGACTCCTCCCTTACTGTATAAAGAACTGGTTTTCGAATTACAGTCCGAGGAAGTCTCCGTCAAAGGCATAGGCGATATCATTTCCCGCGACATCGGCATGACCGCCAAACTCCTGCAAATAGTCAACTCGGCTTTCTTTGGTTTGCCTACACACGTAGAAGATGTCGTTCGCGCCGTAAACCTCCTTGGTCTCGATACCGTGCGTGCCCTTGTACTTACAGTTGGTATCTTCGAACAGTCGCAGGTTCCACCAATGCAGAGCATTAGTGTCGACTCCATATATCAACATAGTCTTTCCGTCGGAACTGCCGCCAAAAGACTCGCCAAGGCCATCGGTCTCGATCAAAGACAGGCGGATGAAGCCCTGATGGCGGGGATGATGCATGATATCGGTCAACTGGTCTGTCTGATTCATCTCCGCGAAGAGCTTCAAGAGGTTCTCGAAGCAACTCGACAGAAGCGGTTGGCGCTATACCGAGCCGAAATTGAGATCATCGGTGTCAGCCATGCGGATATTGGTGCACACCTGCTGTCTCTCTGGGGGTTGCCGACCGCTATTGTGGAAGCTGTAGCCTTCCATCACAATCCCGCTGACCACTTCTACCCTAAGCCCAGTGCCCTGACCGCCGTTCATCTGGCGAACGCCTTTATGCATCAGATCGCAAACAACGACAACATTAATCGCTATTTGGATATTGAGTATATATCAAGACTCGGTTTGACCGCGCGCCTGGATGAACTCCGCAAAATCTGCATGATGAATGAATAAATTCAATCGGAGAATAGATATGAATAGTCAAAATCCTGAACGTGTGCTTTTTGTCGATGATGATCCAAGTCTGCTGTCCGGAATCTCGCGACAACTCCACGGCAAGTTTCAGATCGTGACCGCCGAGGGTGGACTGGAAGGTTTGCGCAAGGTAGAGCAAGAGGGGCCGTTCGCCGTCGTGGTCGCCGACATGCGCATGCCGGACATGAACGGAATCCAACTCTTGACGAAAATTCAATCAATCGCCCCCAACACCGTCCGCATTATGCTCACCGGAAACGCCGATCTCGGCACCGCCATGCACGCTGTCAACGAAGGCAACATCTTCCGGTTTCTGGAAAAGCCCTGCCATAAAGACACGCTTGAATGGGCCTTGCAGTCGGCTCTGGAGCTTTACCGCCACAAGACTGCCGAAAAAGAACTCCTGGAAAAAACGCTTTACGGAAGTGTTCAAGTGTTGGTAGATATCTTGTCGCTAACCAATCCGATGGCCTTCAGCCGCGCTTCCCGTCTCAAGACCTATTGTGGACAGATTGCCAAGCTGCTTAACGTTGAGAACGTCTGGCGCTTTGAGTTGGCCGCGCTTCTATCCCAAATCGGCTGTGTGTCGATTCCAGCCGATACGTTGTCAAAGGTGTTCTCCGGCGATCAGTTGACCGAGGAAGAACGGAAAATGTACAATTCCCATCCCGATCTTGGTACTCAACTGCTCGCGCGTATCCCTCGCTTAGGCGCGGTAACGGCAGCAGTCTCGGGACAGTTGAAAGCTTTCAAAGACTTCCCGAAGACCGAGCCTGCTGGCGAATTGCCCGCAGATCATGGCGTCTTGGGAGCACAGATTCTCCGAGTTGCCATCGATTTTGACACGCTTATCTGTCGCGGAAACAACAACGCACATGCCATCGGCGAACTGCACCGCCAACCGGGTGAATATAATCCTCGGATTGTTGACGTCCTTAAGAGCGTGCAGACCGTGGAGGTCGAGATGGAGACACGCGTAGTCAAAGTGCGCGATCTCAACAACTCGATGGTTTTGGCCGAGGACATTCGCACGCGCACCGGAATCCTCGTGGCCCCAAAAGATCAGGAAGTCAACCTCTCGATGCGGGCACGATTGGGCAATTACCTTGAACGACATGACATTCCGGAGGATGTCCGCGTCCTGGTCCCGAGAGGCCATCTCAAACCACAGACGACGGTCTCAGCATAGCTTAGTTTTCGTATCGTCGTCACTCGTTATGCCTGAGCTCCTGGCGGAACAATCTGCCTGCAGCTCGGGCAAAAGTGTGCGCATTATGAACCCGCCGCTCGGGAACCTTTCCTAACCCCTTGTTGTTTATGTTGACAAACGGCTCTTTGCCTGCTAAATAGTCCTTACCCATGTTTGGAAAGAAGACAAAGAGCGTCAAGAGTCTGTTCGAGACAGAAGCATTGGTTCACACCGATGCTCTTTATCGAGCTGCATTGCGAATGACGAAAAACACGTCGGACGCGGAGGATCTGGTTCAGGAATCATTGCTCAAGGCGTATAAGAGTTTTGACCGATTTGAAGCCGGAACCAACGCGAAAGCGTGGTTGTTTCGGATCATGACCAACACTTTTATCAACACCTATCGAACAAAACAGCGAGAAGCCACCTCCGTATCCTTTGATGAAGTTGATGACAATTTCCTGCATTCACAGCTTGCTGGCTTGCCGACCGGCACTGGGAATCCCGAGAAGGACTTCTTCAACAAGATCCTTGATAAAGACGTGGAGGAAGCGATTGACAAGCTGCCGGAGGAATTCCGCGTGGTCGTAGTGCTCGCGTTTTATGAAGGTTTCGCATACCAAGAAATCGCCAACATTCTTGGAATTCAAGTCGGTACGGTCAAGTCCAGGCTGCACCGCGGTCGCAAAATCCTTCAGAAGCTGCTTTGGGAGTATGCGCACGGTGGTGACGGCAAATCGAAGGAGCCTGCGGAATCGTGAACTGTCGTGAAGCGCTTGCAAAACTCTACGAGTACCTCGACAAGGAACTGGGCGAGGACGACAAGAAGCATCTAGAGCAGCATCTTGAATTTTGCTCTGACTGCTTGAAAAAATACGAGCTTGAAGAGGAATTTAACAGGGTCATCAAGCAGAAAATCTGTTGCCAGCCCGACATGACTTACCTCAAAAGCCGTATCCGCGAGCAAATTGACAAAATCGACGCTTCCTCCCAACCACGGAATATCCTCTTTCTATTGCTGCCGTTGCTTGCAGCCACTATTATCATGTTGATCATATTCATTCCCCATGGCAGAGGCTCGGCCCCGCAGGCCGTATTGCTTGCTATGCGCCCGTTTGCTGACGAACATGCCAAGTGCTTGCAGCATATTATGAAATACGATGTTGAATCAACCGACCCGGCTGTGGTCAGGGCTGGCATGGCACAGTTCCCGGATCTGCCCCAGGAGCTGTTTGCTGCCACCCCGGCTGACATATCTATCCAGGCGGCGGCGGTAGTACATTTACCGTCGGGTGACGACGTTCACTTCGATTTTAAGGCTTTTGGCGAGGATGTCTCCGTCTTCGTTCTTCCCCGCGACACAGTCGACAAATCGCCTTTTAGGAAAATCGAACGCAACGGCAAGGCCTTCTACATTGGTTCCTGCCCGTTCTACCAATATGTCATCTGGGCTTGTGAAGCGCACGAATGCGTTGCTGTGAGCAGACTTTCCCAGTCCCAGCTAGTTGACTTCGCCCTGATTTTCTAAGTCCATTGCTTCCATTTGCCTGAATCTGTTCCCGACGTAGTCTCGTGTCCGCGCCAACGCAATCAAGAATCTCACGTTGACATTCCGCCACAGAGTAGTATTATTATCCGATGCCACGATCGCTTCCATCCGTAGCCGCTCTACTGATCTGCGCCACACTGCTGCTCAATGTCGGGTGCAAATCGTCCGAACCGACAGTCCCCGGTTTCGTCGCCTACACTTCTGTTGACGTCGGCTCCAAGATCAAATGGCGCAACTGGGATGATGCCGCTTTTGCCGACGCGCAGAAGAGCGACAAACTGGTTTTCCTGTTTCTCACCCAAGCCTGGTGCGCGCAGTGCGACGAAATGGAAGCACAAGCCCTAAACACCGACAAAGTTTCCGCGCAGATTAATCAGGACTACCTGCCGATCAGAATCGATGCCGACCGCTATCCCGATCTTTATGACCGCTATCACCTTCCCGGCTATCCTTCCTGCGTCGTGTTAACACCTGACGCCCGCGTCATCGGTGGTGGCACGTATGTGCCTGCCGATTCGCTCACGGTTCTCCTGACGCAAATCAGCAAGTACTGGAAAGATAATCGTCCCGCCGTGCTTGGTCAGGCCGACAAGCTGCAGAGTCTTTTTGTGCAGGCAATAAACCAGCGCAAACCCCAGCCGCCTACTCCTATGGTGTTGGTGCTTGCGGAGGCTGCGATCAGAAAACAGTATGATTCGACCTATGGCGGTTTCGGCACTCAACCCAAATTCCCGCAGCCGGCCACAAATGACTTCATGTTCGGAGCGGTGGGTCGGGGGGGTGGGCCGCTGTTCAAAGATGTCATCATCAAGACTATGGATGCGCAATTGGCTCTGCTTGATACGATCTGGGGAGGCTTCTATCGTTATGCCGCCTTTGCCGACTGGAGCGGAATAGGTCACGAAAAACTGCTCGATCCCAATGCCCAGCTCTTGAGCAACTACCTTGACGCTTATCAACTCACACACAACGAAAAATACCGACAGGCCGCTGAGTTGACCATCAAGTACATCGACCGCTTTTTGCGCGGCAGCGACGGCTGGGGATTTTGTACCAGCCAGCAGGGCGCAATCAATGTCGGAGGCAAGTTCACCGATCCTAAGGAGTATTTCGCTCTGTCCGACGAGGGCAGATCAAAACAAGGTACTCCCGCTGTTGACAAGTCAATCTACACGGAACTAAACTGCCAGGCCATCCGGGCCTACTTCAAAGCTCAACGCGTTCTGGGACGACAAGACTGCGGTGATTATGCCGCCAAATCGCTCGATCAGCTTTTGATCAACGTGAAGGGCGCCAACGATGGACTCTACCGTGACCCGCTGCGCACCGCGCAGTCGGCGTTCGGACTATTGCCCGATCAAATTGCCGCCATTAGTGCGCTGCTTGATGCCTACGAAACCAACGGCGCCAAGGAATACCTGACTCGCGCCAAAGCGATCGCGTCGTTCGTAACCAAATATTTGGTTGACCGCGATTCCGGTGGTGTGCGCTATGAAGCATCGGTGGCTGGCAACCCCGGTAGAATGTCGGTCGAACTAAAACCCTTCAATCTCAACGCGGATGCCGTCGTTGCCTTCACGCGCCTGTATCACTTGACCGCCAAGGATGAATACCGAAAAACGGCGGATAGCATCCTCAAATTCCTCTTCAATCAGTCTGTCAGGGAGGACGACTTGCGTCTCTGCAAACTGGCAGGCGCATACATCTGGAGTAGTCACGCACCCTTAACATTCGTGGTGGTAGGGAAGCCCGGCGATGATTATCGCAGCCTGCTACAAACGGTCTGGCGAACCTATTTCCCGCGACTGGTTGTGCTGCAATTCCAGTCCGGCGCCGACAAACCGCGACTCGGCCGATTCGAGTTTCCAGTCACTGACAAACCGACTCTCTATGTTTGTCTCGACACTTTGCGCTCTGCCGCCATTGATGATACCGCTACCGTCATCACCAAAATCAAAGACTTCCTGCACCCCAAATGATGCCTGAGGCGTATCCGCACCTGGCGCCCTTTTGCCCGCGGCCTTCGCAACTATCCTCTGGTATTCGTACCGACAATTTCGCTTCTGATGGGACTGTTGAAAAACCTCGGAATTGTCATTGCGAGGAGTCAGGGTGGGTGAGAGAGGGGAAGGGTAACGACGACGAAGCAATCTGCGCATCCGTATCTGGAGACCGTAAATCGAGATTGCCTCGTCGTCCCGCGACGGCGGGACTCCTCGCAATGACAAGGTCTGGGCTTTTTCTAATAAGCGAAACATCCGTCTGCCCTTACCGTATTGTCAATCGTGCCTGACCTTTTCTGGTAAGTTAAAGGTCTGGTTTTATACAAGGCAATGTGTCGAAAACTAATGGTAACCAACCTGCGTCCGTTCGCGCCTGCAAACGGGCAGCCGTGACAAGAATCCCGAGCTAGGCAAAGACCCAAATGACTAAAATGCGACGCTGGCGAAAAATCGGCAACGACCTCAAACTCGAAGCCTACTGTCTTTACCTGGCTGCCAAAGACCCGCGCACTCCTTGGTATGCCAAAGCGCTCGTTATCTGCGTGGTCGGCTATGCCCTCAGCCCGCTTGATTTGATTCCCGACTTTATTCCGATCCTCGGCTATCTCGACGACCTGATCATCGTCTCGTTCGGCATGGCTCTGGCGGTACGGCTCGTCCCCCGCGATGTCCTCGATGATTGCCGCCACTGTGCCCCTTTAACGATACATACCGCCGTTCGTGCCGCCGTTATCGCTGCCGGTATAGTCGTCTTCCTCTGGATAGTCACAATCCTGCTCGCCGTCTTCCTAATCAAACGCCTCTTCTGATCGACGTCTAGTGCGCGCCGTTCGCCCTGAGCCTGTCGAAGGATACGCCGCGGATTACGCGCCGTCAGGAATCCTTTCTAGTTCTGTAGTTCTGTAGCCCACCCAGAGCGCAGCGTCGGGTGGGTTCTTCCTTTCGGTGCATCCGTAGGGGCAGACCCCCGTGTCTGCCCGAATTGCCTCTCGAGACTGGACCAAGGGGTGTGTCATTCCAGCGAAAGCTGGAATCCGGGCTCGACCCCCCAATAAAACCCCTTGACACACTACACTAAAAGCGCAACCTTATAGAGGATATTGTCGTTGACAATCCGAGGGAGGACTTTAAGAATGATCCGCTTGGGCGCAAGGGGACAATGACGGTTATGCAGAGTGAATACGAGTGCTGCTCTTCATTTCCGAAGGGTGGCACATGAGCGAGTTACACAAGATTCCCGGCTCTGACAACACCGAGCGCAAGGCCGACGTGATCTTCATTCACGGACTCGGCGGCGACGCCTTCACGACTTGGCGCCACAGCGAGGACGAGTCAACATCCTGGCCACACTGGCTTGGCAAAGAATTTCCTGCCGTGGGTGTGTGGTCGCTTGGCTATGCCGCCAGCTCGACGAAATGGGCACGCGTGCGGCGACTGTTCTCTCGACGCTACCGGGACTCTGGCCATAGCATGGCACTTCCGAATCGAGCCCTGCAAGTGCTTGACCTCATGGTCCAACGTGGCTTGGGTCCAAAGCCGATCATGTTCGTTTGCCACAGTCTTGGCGGATTGCTGGCCAAGCAGATACTTCGCACAGCCGCAGATTCCCTTGATGGACGGCAAAAAGCTGTTTTCGACAAGACTCGCGCCATCCTCTTTCTCTCTACTCCTCATGCTGGCGCCGACCTCGCATCGCTGATGGACGCGTTCCGCACCATCTTCGGTGCTACAGTAAGTATCGAGGATCTGCGCGCGCATGATGCTCACCTGGCCAATCTGTACAACTGGTATCGAAACCACTCGACTTCCATCCAGACCGTCTCATATTTCGAGACGCGGAACGTTTTTGGTGCGAGAATCGTCAACCAAACCTCCGCCCATCCCGGAGTCGGTGCTGATCCGGTAGGTCTAGATGAAAATCATATCTCTATTGCCAAGCCAAACAAGCCGGATGCCCAAGTCTGTGACGCTGCACGCGATCTGCTGCGCAGCTATGTTCTAGCACCACCGCCGACTGACTCAACGACCGGACAAACCAGAAGCGGCACGCGGGAGCCCTCCGTCGTTTCGCCACTCGCCCCCTCCGTCATCCCCGCGCCACCTGAACCATATCTCGCGCATCCGTATCCAATGCAGGCCAACTTCACCGGCAGAGTCACGGAACGAAAGGAGCTAACCAACTGGTTCAATGATACCATCGACCCGATGTTCGTTTACGAGGCGATCGGCGGTATGGGAAAATCGGCAGTGACCTGGTGTTGGCTGCACGTGGACGTATTGAAGGCCGAGCTCGCGACTGAGGGCGTTATCTGGTGGTCGTTCTACGAGAAGGAATCCCGCTTCGAAACCTTCTTGGAAAAGGCACTGACATATCTCACGCAGGACGAGCAGAAGGTCAGAGCCTTGCCTTCACCGCGAGAGCGAATGGAATGGCTCCGTCAATTGCTTTGCAAGAAACGCTATCTCATCATTCTCGACGGTGCCGAACGCGTCCTGCGAGGCTACGCCGGTCTTGGATCGCCCTATCAAGGGGATGAGGTTCCCGAGGACAAGAAGGACGAATACCGCGCCTGCATCGATCCCAACGCCGGGACATTCTTGCAGTGGCTAACGTCCGTGAACATCAAGTCGAAGACTCTGATCACCAGCAGGTTATTTCCGAAAGAGCTCGATAGTTTCGACGGCTGTCGACACAACTTCCTCGACAGGATGGACAAGGACGACGCCATCGCCTTCTTCCAACAGCAGAAGATCAAGGGCACCCGCGCCGAGATCGAAACGGCTTGCGAGCGATATGGCTATCATCCGCTGTCGCTACGCTTACTAACAGGTATGATTATCGCTGACCCGCAGTACAACCGGGATATCAGAACATGGGCAAAGTTTAACCCTCTATCCAAGTTGAAGCCGAAAGAGCACGATATTCTCGAACTCGCCTATAATTCCCTAAACGTGGATGGCCAGAAGCTGATCAGCGAACTGGCGGCTTTCCGTAATCCGATGGCCTATGACAGCATGGCAGTGTTCCAGCGAGATTTCAGCAGCCAACAGCAGTTCGATGCCGCCCTGATTGACCTTGTCGACCGAGGACTGCTGCTTCGCGATCAGACAGCCAATAGGCATGATCTCCATCCGATTATCCGCAGCTATTGTTACGATCGCCTTCGTGACAAGCAGGGCGTCCACTCACAATTGCGCGATTACTTCGCCGCCGAGCCCGAGCCGGACAAAGTGACGTGCATGCAAGACCTGACCCCGGTGATCGAACTCTATTACCACACCGTCAGAGCCGGGCAGTTTGACGAGGCGTATTCACTCTTCCAGGGCCGTATTGACCGACCAACCTACTACCAGTTCTGCGCCTACCAGTTGCAGATTGAACTGCTGCAAGCGCTTTTCCCCGACGGCGAAGATCACCCGCCTCGCTTGAAAGACGGGAGCGACCGAGCTTCCACGTTGAACGACTTGGCCCTAGTTTACAGCCTCAACGGTCAGCCCCGCCGCGCTTTGCAGCTCTTTGAAGGCTTCATCTCCATCTCCGAGAAACGGGGCGACAAGAGCAACCTCACCATCGGGTTGGCGAACGTGGCTTCCTTGGCGCAGATCCGCATCGGGGCTCTGCGGGCTGCCGAGACTAATCTGGGTCGTAGCATCGCGCTGTCTCGGGAGATCAAGAGCGAACACGATGAATCTATTGGACATGCAGAACTGGGAAGGCTACTGGCATATCGCGGTAACTGGGCCAAATCGAACAAGGAGCTTTCTGATGGTTTGATCGGCTTCGAGAAGAACAAATCCGTTCAAGATCAAACTTATACTTGGTCCTACCAAGCCCTTCGCGAGCTGTTCCGGCTGCGCTCGGCTTCTCAATCTGCAGTCAGCAATCCGCAATCCATTCGGCTCGCCGCGCACTGGAACTGGCGGATGAGACGGTCCGAACGCAATTTCCTTTTGAGCGCGACTACGTCCAAGCCCACTGGCTGTTGGGCGCGGCGCACCGCGTTGCTGGCCAGACTGACAAGGCGGAGCGCCACTTGCACGAGGCGCTGGAACGCTGCCGTCGCATCAACTTAGTGGAGTTAGAAGCCGACATCCTCATTGACTTAGCGCGGTTGCGCGCAGCCACCACTTCGACAGGCTCAGGGCAGGCGTCGGAGGACGAGGCCCAGCGATTCGTCGAGGAAGCGCTGGTCATTACCGAGCGGAGCGGCTATGTCCTGCAAGGCGCGGACGCCCACCTGGAACTCGCGAAGCTCGCACTAACCCGCGGCGACAAGGCCACCGCGCTTGAGCACGCGAAAGAAGCCCGCAAGCTCGCCACCTGCGACGGTTCCCCCGATTACACCTACAAAGTCGCCTACGACGAAGCCGGCGCGCTACTTGCCCAATTGGAGCACGAGTAGCTCGAAATCCCCTCGTGGTACAATATCTCGCACGGTACTGACCGGGCGGATGGTATACAGAACTGACCGGGGTGAAGGTTTACTCTGTACCCCACCCAGAGCCTTGCGTCGGGTGGGTTATTCAATCTGTGGCTGCAACACCAATTTCAAGTGGTACTTTCTGCCTGACCACCCTATTCTTGTAGTGCCATTGTAGATAAATCTCCCTCACCCCAGTTAGTAGAACGCTGGTTGCGGCACCGAAGGTCACCCCGGAGTGCTCTGTGGGTCGGGTGATTAGCGGCAGAGTGTGCATGACGTTCGTCCTGAGCTTGTCGAAGGGCGCACCACGCACAGCACTACCTCCTACTCGATCAGGGATCGCCTGCAGTAGTACGGCAATGATTAGGCTAATAACCAATGCCCAAAATTGTCATAACGAACCAGGACATGTTCGTACTTCGCCGTGGTGAGTGAGTCTGTCGCTGTAAACCAAGTGGCTCGCGTTGTCAGATACATGCCGTCCGGCTGACACGCTTTGATGTGTTTATGCCTGTGCGCGCCGTTCGCCCTGAGCCTGTCGAAGGGAGCCTGTCGAA
>CAIYYT010000102.1 GCA_903930455.1 uncultured bacterium
CGAACGGAGTTATACGATTTATCCCTGACTTCCCGTGGAGTCAGAATGGGGTTGTCTGTGTATCTGTAGTCCGTCAGGTCTCGATAAACTCGATTTTCGCCAACCGCCGCGGAATTATTCGTCGTTGAAGATGTGACAGTAACAGTACGATTAAAATCAACACGAACACAATCGTGCCATAACCGATAACTCCGCCGTAACCGACATGCGAGAGGAGCTGCATCCCAGCCATAACGGCTACCATCGGAATAAACATCGTGATCATCATGGCGCCCGTCCGCTGTCCGGATTTCATCGGGAGTGAAAACGGAATGCGTGGCGCGATTAAGGCAATCAGGTCTACGAGAACCAATAGCACAAAAAACAGAACGACACAGTGCAGGACAGCGTGCAAAATGCTGCCGAAGAAATAGGTCATCAACGCGCACATAAAGACCAAATAGGGAATGCAGAAAAAGATCGTGGCGAAGCGGTTACTTGCCAGCACCAGACGAGTGCGGTTTGCCGGTGAAGTGTAATAGATCCACGCTGCCTGATACGATGCGCTGTAAGCCGATCCAAAGATGACCATACTGGGAATAAACGCCAGCGCCATGTAAACGGTGAAATTTGAACCCCCTTTGGCGATGGCCGCAGCGACATTAAAGGGATCCGCCAGAACCTGTCCATCCTTCAGACCCATGTAAACATATAGCAGGGTCAGCGGTATTATCATCAGCACCGACAGTTTGTAGCGGTTGTCATACTTGAATTGTTTGCGCATCAACTGCCAGACCACGCGATCTTCCGGGGCACTGAACATCTGTAGGAGCCGATTGAACATCCCGGGGCGCCCGCGTACTTCACTTCTGCTCTCACTTTTGCTCTGTTGCTCTTCCACCGTCTCATTGAGTGTCTGCGCGTAGCCAATCGATAGCCGCGAAATGCCGAGGAAGTACATCACCACCAGACTTACAACACCAGCGATCGCCGCCCAGACTTGAGCGGGAGAGACACTACTATTCAGAAACGCCGGCCAGGCGGCGAACCAACCGGGGGGCGTCAGGTACAGATATGAAAGGTCAAAACCTGACTTCGTAAGCGTAAGCATGCGTCTGCCAACAGCCGGAAGGAACTGATAGCCGCCGTAGATGAAGAACATCATGAGCAGTTGCAGATAGCTTAAGTAGCGATGCATCCTTTCACGGTTTCCCAGCCGCAACATCAACGTGTAGAAGACCGCAAAGAAAAGCGCTGTGGCAATACCCGACGACCATGACGCCAGGAACAAGACCGGGCCCAAGAGCGCCGACTTGTACTTGATGGCTGCAACCACCGCAGGTATTAGTCCCAAAGAGATGACCAGCAAAGTCACATAAATCGCGAGATGCAGCATCTTGGCGACAAAGAACGTCCGTGAGTTGACCGGATGAGGCGCGAGGATCGGAAAGTCGTCCGGACTGAGAATCAAATTGGAGAACTCCAGAAGGATGGTGATAGCTATGAACACCATCTGCATGGCGATCAAGAAGAACGTGCCGAGAAACACGTCATTCCCTATACCGACCACGCTTGCCAGCATGACCGACACCACGAAATACATCAATAACACAAATGCAATGGGCGGAATGCCGAGAAGACTCTTGCGCTCGCCACCAAGACGGCTTGACGAAGAGCGCATGTCGGTCTTGAGACTGGCTTTCAGTAGTGTCTTTAGTTGTCGCTTGTCGATCGGCTCTTTAACCATTGTCGCCATTGCTGTGCTCAATCGCTCGCAGGATTCCGCGCGCCTGGTCGTCGATATCGGTAGCACCCGTGAGCCGGCTGAACGCCTCACCCAGAGTCGTGACACTCTGGCTCGCCATAATCTGTTGTGGCGTACCTTCGGTAAGCTTCTTGCCGTGGTCAATGATCAGCAGTTGGTCGCAGATGCGCTCGACCACTTCCAGAACGTGCGAACAGAAGATCACGATGCGGTTATCACGTGCAAATTCCTTGATCAATTCCCGAAACAGCGATTGCGCATTGGCATCCAGTCCCGAGAGCGGCTCGTCAAGTATCAATACACGGGGGTTGTGGATGATGCCACCGGCTAGCAGCAGTTTCTGCTTCATCCCCTTTGAGTAACCGGCAATGCGTTTGTCGGCGGCATCCTTCAGGTCGAGCAATTCGATCAGCTTGTCTACCTGCGGTTCGATGCCTTCGACCGGCAGATGGTGCAAATTGCACACCATCTCCAGATGCTCGCGACCGGTCAAGTTCTCATAGAGCGCACACGATTCGGGCACAAAACCGAGATTGGCTTTGATCGCGTTGCCATCAGTCTTGATGTTTAGCCCGTTGATCGTGATCTCGCCGGTCGTTGCGGCCAGCATTCCGACCATGATCTTGACGGTCGTGCTCTTGCCGGCGCCATTGGGGCCAAGTAAACCGTACACTTGGCCATCGGCGATTTCGAAACTTAGATCTTTTACCGCCCAGAGTGTTCCATATTGTCGGGAAAGATTTTCGACTTTGATCACAACGTCCTCTCAGTCACTCGCATCTGATAGAAGTAACATGGAATATGATACGTCCAGTCGCAGCCAAGGTTGCTCAAATGTTCAGGCATCCCAGTTGTCGCGCTTGGACAAATAGACGATGCCATCATGTATGTGATAGCCGAGTCGTTTGCTAAAAAGTGTCAGCGAAGGATCGTTCTCCTTCTCGATCAGACAGTAGATCACCAACGCACCCATTTTCTTCAGGCGCTCCTCACAGATGGCCACCAGTTTTTCGGCAATTCGCTGCCGACGGTATTGCGGAACAATCGCCAGACGATTGACACAGCCTCGGCGACCGTCAAAGCTACCGATTACCGTGCCGATCAGCTTGTCCTTAATGAATGCGCCAATGAACAGATCGGGCGCCCGGCTGATTTCGACTGTCATGCGGTCGCGAGTGTCGCGACCCTTCGGCTTGTGCCCAAGACCGGCTTCATTCCAGACGCGAATGATTTCATCATAGTCAGTTGGCTTGAGGCTTCGGTATTTTATTGACTCGTTCATAATTCCTCCTTCCGGCGGGAGAATTTCGCGGTGGTCTTCTGACACTGATCTTCTCGTGCTGCACTGAGAAGCTGTTTCAAGACGGGAAAGCCTTTCGCCGCATCAACCATTAATCGCCTATTGAACTCCCCCGATTTGATGTCGCCGTAGACTTCCTGCAGTTTGTCTTCAAACTGTCGATCAAAAAGGGCCTTCATGGATTCCAATGAACCATAGGCTGCGGTCCTAGAGACACGCTCGATCATGCCGGCAGGGCCGTACTCTTCAATCATTGACGCCAGCATACGCAACTGGTGCACAGTCTCTAAGTAAGCGTTCTCCGGAGGAATGCCGTTCTCAATCATCGTTTGAAAGACAGCAGTTGTTAGACCTGCCAATCCGCCAACCAACAGCGTCTGTTCGCCAAACAGATCTCCCAGAGTCTCATGTTCAAACGTCGTTTCATAAATGCCGGCTTTGTCAGCGCCGATTGCTGCCGCCAACGACAACCCTGTTCTGAGTGCTCTATTCGAAGCATCCTGGGCGACAGCAATGAAGCACGACATTCCATTGCCCTGAGCGTACGAATCGCGCAAGTCTTTGCCAGGTCCGTGGGGAGCCAACAACACGACATCGTATGCGGGATTGGGAACGATGTTGCCAAAATGAATATTCAGCCCATGCAGGAAAACCAATGTACGATTGCCGCGGTCTTCGTTCGGAAAATGATTGCGGTAGAAGTCAGGCTGTTCGTGATCGGGTATTGCGAAAATGACAACGTCGCTCTTGTCGACAGCTGCCATTGATCGCAGGGGGAGTCGCTCGGAAAGCACTTGTTGCCGTGATGTGCTGTTTTCACGCAGCGCGACTTGCACGTTACAACCGGAATCGCGGAGATTGAGCGCAAACGCTCGTCCCTGTGACCCATAGCCGATGACGGTGATCTGCCTTTTCATGATGAGCTCAGGATCACAATCAGCGCTGTGATAAATCCGCGACGGCGTCATCAGAGCGTGAGGTCTTTGAGTGTAAAGATCGGCTCGAAACGGTATCCCTGCGCCGCAAACGCTTCACCACCCCCCGCCAATCGATCGACAATCGCAATAACTTTGACGATCTTGCAGTCAGCATCTTTCAGCGCCTCGATGGCTTTGAATGACGACGAACCGGTGGTGACGACGTCCTCAATGATGACGACGTTCATGCCCGGCTTCAGCGGTCCTTCAATCCGTTTTTCACGACCGTGCGATGATTTCTCCTTACGAATGATTAGTCCGGCAAGCGGTCTGCCAACGTCATGCGACAGCGCCGCTACCGCGCCGATGATCGGGTCAGCGCCCAGCGTCAGCCCGCCGATGGCATCCACGGTGTCATCCTTGATCATCTCCAGAATGGCATGTGCCAGAACATTGAGTCCTTCCGGCATCAGCGACAGAAGTTTGCCATCGATGTAGTAGGTTGATCGCGCCCCCGAAGTAAGAACAAAATCACCGTGAACGACGGCATGCTTATTGACCAGTTCAAGCAGTCTGGATTTGAGTGTTATGAGATCTTGTGACACATTGACTCCCATTATGAAGGAGCAATATATCCGCAGGTTCGGGAGGTGTCAAGCGCAACGATTACTCGTAGCGCAGCGAATCAATCGGGTTGAGATTGGAGGCCTTGATCGCGGGGAAAAGACCGAACACCACGCCAACGACACCGGAGAATACAAACGCCAGCACCACCGCTCCGGGAACAATTGCCGTGTTCCAGTCGGCGAATTTCGCCAATGCCATCGCGCCTCCCACTCCGGCAAGAATGCCAATAATACCCCCCGCCATCGCAATCACGATTGCTTCGATCAGAAACTGGTACCGAATATCTTTCTTGCATGCGCCAATTGCCATGCGGACGCCGATCTCGCGCGTCCGTTCAGTGACGCTCACTAACATAATGTTCATGATACCGATACCACCGACCAGAAGCGACACTGCCGCAATTGCGGCCAAGAGAGTAGTAAGGGTCTTGGATGCCTGACCAAATGTACTGAGGTAGTCAAGCTGGCTGCGGATTATGAAGTTGTTCTCATCACCTTCGGCAAGACGGTTTTGCTTGCGGAGCACCTGCTCGATCTCAATAGATGCAGCATCTATCAGTTCCAGACTCGCAACCTTGACATCAATTTGCGACAAACGATCGGTGCCAAATACCCGTTTCTGGGCGGTCAGAAGCGGAACGATTACGGTGTTGTCAGGATCGCCAAAGCCTTCGCCCTTTGACTTCAGCAGTCCCACTATCGTGAAGTTGATACCGCGGATTTTCACCTGCTCGCCAACGACATCCTTGCTTTCGCCGAACAGATCTTTTCGCACCTCCTCACCGATCACACAAACGCGGTTTCGACGGGAATTATCGGCATTAGTGAAGTACTCGCCCTGCTCCAGAGGGGCATTACGAACGAATTCATATTCCGGCTCAGTCCCCAGTATTTGTGAATAAGTGACTTGATTGGCGTACTTGATCTGCGTGAACTGATTGAGTTCGGGGATAGCTGTCTCAATCGTCTTGCATTGCTCTCGAATCGCCTTAAGATGATCCAGAGTGAAGCCGACGGTGGCGCCTGCAGCGCGGTTGAACATGCCACCACCACCGGTGCCGGATCGCACCGTAAGCAGATTGGTGCCCAACTGCTGAATCTGGGTCTCGACCGCTTGTTTGGCGCCCTGCCCCAAAGCCACCATTGCAATAACAGCCCCCACGCCGATGATAATGCCAAGCATCGTCAGAACCAACCGCACTCGGTTGGACAACAACGCAGAGAGAGCTACCGAGAACGATTCCTTAAAATCCATACGCTACCGTCACACCACTATTATGACAACCAACTCCCGCGCCAACTTGCGCTCTCGCAGACCTAATGTGCCTTCTCTCGACCGTAACTCACTCAGGTCAATATACTATCGAAGCACCTGATAGTTATCACGCTTAGTCGAAAAAACGACAACTCAAGGTGACCACTTGACTATTGGGTGGAATTCGGAACTACCTCAGTAATTTCAAGTTGCGCTTGTGTCTCAAGGGGTTATGGCGAGTTCAGATTCTACCGCATCTGACTGATCCGGAAATTGAATGCTTGCAGTGCCTCAGCAGCGGCATCGGCGAAGTCCTTGCCTTTGGAAGCGAAAATGACCCCTCGGGCAACGTTGATGACGACGATGCCGTCCAGCATTGTGCCGAATTCAACCGCCTTGGACAAGTCGCCGCCTTGCGCACCGACACCGGGAATCAGAAACGGCAATTGGGGCGCTCTGAGACGAATCTCGCGGATCTGCTCCGGTTGTGGCGCTCCGACCACGAGTCCAAGATTGCCGTCGGTATTCCAGGATGAGACTTTGTCGACAACGTGCATGTAAAGCGGTTTGCCCTCGCAGTTAAGATACTGGAAATCCTGAGCGCCCTTATTGGAAGTGACCGCCAACACAAAGACAAAGCTGTCCTCGTACTTCAAGAATGGTTCGATGGAGTCATAGCCCATATATGGCGACACTGTCACGGCATCCCCTTCAAGGTCGTCAAAGATCGCTTCAGCGTACTTCTGAGCCGTGTTGCCGATATCTCCTCGTTTGGCATCAAGAATGACCGGTATATCCGGAGGAATGTGCATGATCGTCTTTTTGAGTGTCTCCAGGCCACGCGGACCGAGTGACTCGTAAAACGCCAGGTTTGGCTTGTAAGCACAGCAACCGTTGCAAGTGGCATCGATAATGGCCTTGTTGAACTCGAAAACTGGATCGTCAGAGCCTTGCAAGTGTTCGGGGAGAACATCGATGTCTGAATCGAGTCCCACACAGATCAAGCTGCTGTTCTTCTTTTGCGCCTTTGTCAGTTTATCAATAAACGGGTTCACGTCTTCTTTGCCTTTCCGATTAGATCGTTAACATCCTGTATATTACGGCTCCCAAGGTAATCCGTTAGATTATCGATGGCCCGAATCGTGCAATCGGGCTGAACAAAGTTTGCCGTGCCAAATTGCACTGCGGTAGCACCGGCTAGCAAGAATTCAATCACATCACGATAGTCCATGATTCCACCGATGCCCACTATCGGAATCTTGACTACACTTGCCGTCTTCCAGACTGCCGCAATCGCGACCGGCTTGATGGCAGGACCCGACAGGCCGCCGGTGATATTTGTCAGTTTGATTCTCCAATTGAAGGGGTCAATCGCCATACCGTAAAGTGTGTTAATCAATGCCAAGGCATCGGCGCCGGCTTCTTCACAGGCTTTGGCAATCAGTTTGATATCGGCGACATTCGGGGAAAGTTTGGGCATCAGCGGAAATCCGCAAATCCCCTTCACTTTCTTGACGATATCGTAGGCAATCTGTGGATTCGACGAAAACTCCATGCCGGCCCCCTTGACGTTCGGACAGGAGATATTCAATTCGATCATGTCGATTTCATCGTGACCGTTAAGCTTGTCGATGACATAGAGGTACTCATCGGTGTCAAATCCTGCGACATTAACCACAATGCGCGTGCCAAGGTTACGCAAAAACGGCAGTTTCTCGCGGACATAGGCATCGACGCCGACATTGGCCAGACCGATGGCGTTGAGCATACCGGAAGCGGTTTCGGCCGTACGCGGCGGTGGATGACCTTTGCGTTCGTGACGTGTGATGGACTTGGTGACGATACCGCCTAACCGCGACAAGTCGATGTACTCATCGAATTCTTCGCCGTAGCCGAAAGTGCCGGATGCCGTCAGGATCGGATTCTTGAACTCGACACCGCCGATCGTCACTTTGAGACTCGGTGCGGTCAAAGCTCCACCTCGGTCGCTTCAAAAACTGGGCCTTCGCGGCAGACGCGCACGTACTTCTCTTCGCCGTCCTTCTTGACTACGCAGCCCAGGCAGGTACCGACACCGCATGGCATGATTGATTCCAATGAAAGATAGCACTTTTTACCATATGCCCGGGCGATTGTCTGCACGGCTTTGAGCATGCCGTCTGGCCCGCAGGCACAGATGACTGGGTTGATCCCCAGCGAGCCATCATCAAGGCGCGCACGCAGCAGTTCACTTACGAAACCCTTGAATCCAAGCGAGCCGTCATCAGTCGCAAATTGTAGATTGATGGGCAGTTTCTCCACGCGATCCGCCATCGGTTTTTCCGCAACGGTTGTCAGACCGCACAAATAGCTGATCCTTTTACCGTCAAATCCCCGACGCAAATGTGACTTGGCCAGTAAATACAGCGGAGGTATCCCGACACCTCCTGCTACCAGAACCAGATTGTCGATCGTCAGGGGCAGATCAAAGCCATTACCGAGCGGACCCAGAACATCGAGCGTCTCACCCGGTCGTACCCGTGAAAAAATCTCGGTGCCGCGACCAACAACCTTGTAGAGGATTTCAATAGTTCCGGTTGTCTCGTCATAGTCGAAGATTGAAAACGCCCGACGCAGCAGCGGATCAGTGCCAGTGGTATTCGGCTTGATGTGAAGAAAAGTCCCCGGAATCGGAAAGCGTTCTAATGGCAAGTCGATTGCGAGAAGAAAAACTCCCGAACCAAGAGCACCATTGCCGAGTACTTTGCAGTTATGGAAAATGTCACGCTTGTCTATCTGTAAATCTCCGGCAGTTTGATGTCATAGTAGTAGATATACCAGCCGGGGAACTTCGACGGGTCAAACTGGATCGGGCTAAAGTAGGTTTCGAGCAAAGCCTTCTTGACATCGCGATCAATATCGGCATTCCCTGATCCCTTCAGGAAATTGACGTCGCTGACCTTGCCGTCAAACTCGATCTTAATTTTGAGCATCAGTTTGCCCTCGATCCTTGTTCCAACCGCGCTGAGAGGATAAACGAATTCGCCTTTGGTCACCGGCTCCTCAATCGTAATCATTGGTGTGGCCTCGATTTCCGCACGTAGCTTCTCTTCAGCGCGCTGCGATTCCGAGAGAGTATCGATCTGCGCGAAGACTGTCGTGTCAGGCACAACTGTACTGTCAGTTTTGGGCTCACCCTTGTCAGTCGGTGCAACCACGGCTTTCGGCATCCCCTGACCACTCGCGAGCTTTGCCGCCTCCTCGCCAACCGGCGCTTGGGGATACTTCACCGCCAATTCCTTGAACAGCAGAATCATGGTAGAGTCGACATAGGTTGAGTCGGCGGATTCCGTCTTCGGAACAAACCTGCTCAGTTCGATCTTGGCAATCGCGAAATCGGCCTTCGGTACGAGCCGCGAATCGGGGTACTCCTCCATCAGTCGCCGGAACAGAGTCAGCGCCGAATCAGCATCGCCCCGGTCGAAGTATTGCTCTTCCGCCAATTCGTAGAGTTTGTCCGCATAGAGCGAGTCAGATTCCGTGTCCCGCAGGCCGAGCAAGCTGATGGCCTGTCCGTACTCGTCTGACAACGGGTACTGATCCAGTATCTTCTGATAATACTCTTTGGCGCTTGTGGTATCGTGGTATTGGTTCTCATATAGCCATCCGATCGCGATCAGCGCTCTGGGAGCCAACTCGCTTCCCGAGAAATCATCCACCAGACTTTTGTATTCACTCAGCGCGGAATCGGGCTGATTGAGGGTGGTGCGATAGAGTTCGGCCAGTAAGAAACGATTGTCATCGACGTTGTCCTGTGCTGAATCAGAAGGCTCGGCGCGGTACTTCTCCACTTTAGTGATGTCAGTAGATCTTGTCAATGCCATCTGTACCCACTTGCCGGTGGAGGGAACCTTGGCGGCCTGATCATACATGCTCTTGGCGAGTTCCAGGTCACTCCAGTCATTCTGCACAATCGCGCCCATGCAGTAGTACGCCTCGGCAGCCTGAGCCCATTTGGGGTAGCGGGTTGTGACGTCATCGTATAGCAGAATCGCCTCGCGCTCATTACCGGCCAGGTAGTTGCCCTCCGCGATCCGCAGCAGAATATCAGACTGAAAAACGGAGTCTTTGTTGTCGTTTGCGAGTTTCTCGAAAATCGCCAATCCGGCCTTCATGCTGTCGATCAGGAAAAGCGAGCGCCCCTCTTGATATCGCGCCCGAAAACGGGTGCTGTCAACTTGGGCCAGCGCCTCGGCTGCGGCAAACGATTTAGCAGCTTCACCAAACTGCTGGCGCTCAAATTGAATTTGGCCGATCTTGAATTGAACTCCCTGCGCCTTCGGATTATTCTTGTACTCTTTTACGAATTTCTGGTAGTCATCGACTGCACCCGCGGAGTCATTCTCCAGCAGTGCAGCCTCGCCGGTCAAGAAAGTCGCCTCGGCGCGATAAGGGTTGCCCTTGGTCTTATCAACGTATTCTTTGAACACTTCCATGGCGAGAACGTAATTTTCTAGATGGAAGCGCGTTTTGCCGAGGAAAAAGCGCGATTCGTCCGCATACTTGGACTTGGGGAACGACGCCAACAACTCGCGGAATTTGCGTTCTGCCTTCGGAAAATCACCCAGATAGTAAAACGACTTGCCGATCATGAATAGAGCATCATCCATATAGCTGGAACCGGCGTGCTCACTGATCACTTTCGAGCATTTCTTGAGCGCATCCTGATAGAGCTTGATTTCGCCGCCGGTAGCAGCGTCGCGATTATCCTTCTGCCGGGTCTTCTCCGCCTGATTGAACCACCCACGCGCGTGATAGAATGAGTTGAAGTAGACGCACCCGCAACTCAATAGCAAGAGGAGCGCAACCAGCGCCAATAGCGCCAATTGCGGTGACCTGCGATCACCACCGCTGCCGCAGCTATTCGTTTCGCTTGATTGTCGATTTGTGTTAAGCAACTCTTTCATTTCATGCTTCATTCGTTCGCAGGGAAGCTTCCGCGGAAGATGCCTCCTCCGTTGCCGCTTGCCAGATTATCGGCAGAATCTCGCCCGACTTCCCGCGGAATACTTCATCAGCATAAGGTGTCAGCGGGGTCGGTTCGGGATTGATCTCCACTAAGTAAGCGCCGTTGTTCTTGGCGATTAGTGGCAAGTCGGCCGCCGGATAGACTAACGCCGACGTGCCAATAGATAGGAATAGTGCCGATTGTTCGGCTATTTTGGTCGCAGTTACCAGAGCCTCCTCGGGGAGCAACTCACCGAACCAGACAACGTCGGGTCGGATCTGTCCGCCGCAGGAACAGCGCGGAATGTTGTCGGGATCGATCTCAACCTGATCCATTGGCGAGCCACATTGCCTGCACTTGTTCCTCTGAATGTTACCGTGCAATTCGATCACGTTCTGAGATCCGGCGCGTCGGTGCAGGTTGTCGACGTTTTGAGTTACCAGTGTAAAGGCGCTCAGATGCTGCTCCATTTTCGCCAGCGTCTCGTGTCCCATATTCGGTTCCGCCTTGCCGATCACGTCGCGGCGGTAAAGGTACCATTCCCAAACGAGCTTGGGATTGCGCATAAAGGCATTCATCGAAGCCAACTCGGTGGGGTCAAATTTGCTCCACAGCCCGTCGTTACCCCGGAAGGTGGGAACGCCCGATTCCGCCGAAACTCCGGCGCCGGTCAACGCCACCGTCCTGACATTAGCCCTCAACAACTCAATCAATTTCGCGGTGATGGACATCACGAGAATATACCGAAATCGACCATGCTGTCAAGGTCAAGTTGGCAAAGGCCTTGCCTCTATTAGTGCGCACAGTTATTATACAATCCGATGCGTCGATATGTCCTTCTCATTTTTCTGATTTCGCTGATGGCGATTACCGCCAGTATTTCGGCAGACAGCTTGTCCGTTCATGGCGATTCAGTAAAGCGGGTTAAACCGAAACGCGCGCCGATGGGGGCGCTCCTGCGTTCAGTCGCCGTGCCCGGCTGGGGGCAGTACTATAATCACAAGTATGTCAAAAGCGCTGTCGTGTTTGGCGAGGAGACGTTCTTTATTGTCAAGGCTGTCCACTGGTGGAAGAAAACTGAAGACCAGTACAACTCGATTCAGCAAACTAACGATCAATCCCAACAATACACCCGCTACAACATTTACAGATCGTATCGCACGGACCGGGACGATTACCTCTGGGCGGTCGGTCTTACTGTTTTCCTGAGTATGTTCGATGCCTATGTTGACGCCCACTTAGCCGGCTTTGATGTCGACATTACTCCCGATTTCGAGCCGCCCAAAGGGGGTGCCTCAATCAAGCTGAGTCTGCGATTCTAGACACTTGCCTACGTCAATTTCAGCTTCAGCGCCAGCGGATGCGAGTGCACACCAACCCCCGTGGGTTTGGCCTCGCGGATATCGTGTGCCACCACGACAGACGGCCGTGCATCCTCCAATCCGAACCCGCGCCCCGCGAGTGTCTCGCGGTAGACGACTGTGTGCAGATCGGTAAACCCTTCCGAGAACTCGATCTCTTGTTCGTCTACCCTAATCGAACGAAACGTCCGCTTGCCTTTTTCTCTGGCATCGGCGGGGAGGTCGTTCTGGTTGATGGAGAGATACCATTTGACGTTAGCGTTCTGCAGTTCCAGAAAGCCACAGGCACGCTCGGCGGAGGCATGATGCACTTCGTTTTTCTGTACGTCGCCGAACAACCATATCAAAAGGTCAAAGAAATGAATGCCGATATTGGTCGCCAAACCACCCGAACGCTCAACCGAACCCTTCCATGACACGAGATACCAAGCGCCGCGCGAAGTTATATATGTTAACGTGATTTCGTGTTTGTGAGCGGCGTGCTCCTTCTGGAGTTTCTCGCGTAGCGCCACCAGCGACGGATGCACCCGCAGTTGCAAAATAGTATAGACCCGTCTCCCCGATTCCTGTTCCAGTTCCTGCAACGCGTCGATATTCCATGGATTCAAAACGACCGGCTTTTCGCAGATCGCGTCCGCGCCGGCACGTAGCGCAAAACGAACATGCGCATCATGCAGATAATTCGGGCTGCAAACCGTGACGTAATGCACGCGTTCATCGTCCCCCATGCGCCGCAGCTTCTCGATATGCCGGTCGAAGCGCTCGTATTCGGTGAAGAATTTGCAGTCGTCAAAATAGCTGTCGAGCAACCCGACCGAGTCATGCGGATCGCACGCCGCCAACAGCCGGTTGCCGGTTTCTTTGATTGCCTTAAGGTGTCGCGGCGCGATATACCCCGCCACACCGGTCATTGCGAAGTTTTTGGACATTTCAACCTCAATACTATCATTCTGTCGAAATCGCGAGTGTCTCGACCTGCTCGATTCTAACTATACTCCTGCCAATTCCGCTCGGCGTTGACTACCAGCCCCAGAAACACCCAACTCACCAGCAGCGATGAGCCCCCGTAACTGACAAAGGGGAGGGGCACCCCTGCTACAGGCAAGAGGCCAAGCACCATACCGATATTGACTAACATTTGAAAGGCCAGCGCCGAGGTCGCCCCAATTGCCACCAACGCGCTGAAACTGTTGCGGCTTTTCATTGCCGCGCGAATGCCCCGGTGGAAGATATATCCGAACAGCGCGATAATCACAACGCTTCCCAGCATTCCGAATTCCTCGGCGGCCACGGAAAATATGAAATCCGTGTGCCGCAATGGTAGAAAGTCGAGCTTATTCTGACTTCCGGCAAGATATCCTTTGCCGAGCAATCCCCCTGATCCGATGGCAACCTTGGACTGGATGATCTGGTAGCCCGCCCCCAGCGGGTCTTGGCCGGGATCAAGAAAGATTTTGATACGCATCTGCTGGTAGTCATGGAGACGGTTCCAGGCAATCGAACTGAATGCGCCGACCGCCAAATTGATGGCGACCAGCGTAATCGTAAAAGCCAGCGACGATCGAATCAACGGTACCACCGCAAAAATCAGCAGCGCGAAAAATACGATCCAGGCGATCATGCTTGACGAAGCGATCATGCTCGCGACCGGCGTGATAAACAGCAGTAGATACTTGACCGGCATTCCTTCCCAGAACATCATCACCAGAAAGACGATGGCGAAGATGACCGCCGACCCCAGATCGGGTTGGCGCACTACCAACAGTGTAATCACCCCGCAGATAGCGGAAGCAGCCGCGATCTTCCTGAGACTCGAAATCGGACGGCGACTGTATGTCAAATAGCGCGCCAGCATGAAGATGAAGGCGACCTTCCCGATTTCCGCCGGTTGGATACTGAAAGCCCCCAGACTGTACCAGCGCTGTGCCCCGAACATGGAAGCGCCAAACAAAATCAACCCCAGTAGCATGAGGATTGCAATGCCATAGTAGATGGGCGCGAAAATCTCGTGCATTCGCAACGGTATGGCGGTAGTCGCGAAAAACACTACCGCGGCGAGTACGAACCAGATGATTTGCTTGACCCAATCGTCCTGTAGACGTGGGTCGGGAGAATTGTGATTGGCTGAATAGACCAACAGAATCGAAATGATCGTCAGCAAAGCACCAGCGACAAACATCGACCAGCCGCCGGAGGTAAACGGATTCCTAGTTTGCAGCACTATTGACTCCGTTTCCGGCGGATACCAAAGGCAGCAGGGGCGGGGGTGGCATCTTGATAATGCCTTTCTTCTGGAAGAACTTGACGAAGACCGCCTTCACAAAAGGCGCCGCGACCGTCGAGCCATGTCCGGCATTTTCGACAATCACGCATCCAAGAATCTGGGGATCAAGCGCCGGCGCGTAACCGACGAACCAGGAATGGTCTTCGCCATGTGGATTCTGTGCCGTGCCGGTCTTGCCCCCCATCGTTACTTCGGGTATTCTCGATCGTACCGCCGTGCCGCTTTGGACTACTCGATAAAGACCTTCTTTGAGAATCTCCAAGGTCTCTTCGGAGAACGGCAGGCCGCGAGCAATTTCGGCATGGTAGTAGTTCGTTTCGCCTTTTGGAGTGCGAAGATAGCGTATCACATGCGGCTTCATTACCACGCCATGATTCACAACACCGGCATAGAACTGCGCCAACTCGATCGGGGTCACCAGGAATTCGCCCTGCCCGATGCCCAAATTGAGCATCACCGACTTGTTCCAGTTGTATTTGCCATAGGTTTTTTCATACCACTTTTCGTCCGGTGCATGGCCGATCTTCTCGCCGGGAATATCCAGACCGGTGGTCTGGTCAAATCCACAGGCCCGGGCATACTTACTCCACTTTTCCAGACCGAGTTTTAGTCCCAGTTGGTAGAAGTACACGTCACAAGATTGTTCTAGCGCCGCCAACAAACCCAGGCTACCGTGACCACGCTTGTCCCAGCACTTGAAGAATCGATTGCCGAACTGCATACCACCCCGGCAGGGGCCGAAATGAGTTTCCGTTGTGATGAGTCCTTCTTCCAGAGCGGCCCCCGCGGTAAGAATCTTTGCTGTTGAGCCGGGGGGATATGTGCCGCGGATAGTTCGATCAAAAAGTGGCAGACGTTCATCGCCAGCCAGCGACTGATATTCCGACCGCGACACAAAACCGGCAAAGAGATTCGGGTCGAATGTTGGTTTCGAGACCAACGCCAATATCTCGCCAGTCTTGGGGTCGAGAAAAATCGCCGCCCCCGAGAGCGTGTCGCCGAAACAGGAATCCGCGGCCATCTGCAAGTCCATATCAATGGTCAGCGCCAGTTCGTCCCCCATCAACGGGTCTTTGCTTGGTCTGTCCTCCAGCGGTCCAATAATCCTGCCGGTCGCGGAGACTTCCAAATAGTCGACGCCGTCTATGCCGCGTAGCGACTGATCGTACTGTCTTTCCACTCCGGCACGACCGATAATACTGCCGGTACGGAACTGCTGATCTTTAGCTTCGCGTTCGTCAACTTCGCCTGTGTAGCCGATCAAATGACAGAGTGACTTGCCGTAGTAGTAGGTTCGCGTTTGATCGAGCTGATAGACGACACCCGGAAACAGTTCGCTGGATTCCTCAATGATGCAGACAGCCGGAAAAGACAAATCGCGCCTGATCGCCACCGGTTCATACTTGCGCGTGCGACGATCGGCGACTTTGCGCACGATTGCCTTCTCATCCATCTCCAAAAGCGGCGCCAATTCTCCCGCAAGATAGTCGATCTTCGAGACTTCAGAGGGGATGATGGAGACCGTATAAGCCGGTCGGTCGGATGCCAGCAACCGTCCCTCACGGTCGACGATTTTTCCCCGCATGGCTGAGCGTGGCAAAACGCGGATGCGGTTTTCTTCCGACATCTGGAAATAGTACTTGTACTGGAATACCTGCAGGTAGATCAGTTTGGCAAGAATCAGCAGGATAGCGGCAACTAGTCCGCCGGTCAGTATCCAGCCGCGAGATGTTTTGGGAACCTGATCAACCAAGGCCGCGCCTCTTGACTTCGATCTTGAACTCCAAATCTGCCATCGCTAATACTACGAAGCCGACAACTACAGTGTACACCAGAGTCGGCAGAGAGACTTCGAGATAGATCGTCGACAGAGTGCCGAAATCGAAGGAATTTGCCAACGCTTGAAACAGAGTCTGAAAACATATTTCGGAACCGATCAGAAGGTACATCTGTGCCGGTAGCTGCTCGATGTCGATATGCTGTCTGATTTCGCTTACGGCAACAGCAATCGCAAAGCGTACGGCTGTTCCCAGTCCCAGCGTCTCGGGACTTAACGCATCAATGATCAACGCCACCGCGAATGATGTCGGCAGCGCAACTTGATATTCTGTCCGCAGGGCTATCAACAGAATGATGATCGTGCCGAAGTTGGGGGCAATGCCGAGGATGGAAGTCAGGTTCGACAGGATCGTCTGGCTAAACGTCACCAGATAAGCCAGGAGCAGAAATTTGAAAATCCTAATTACCAAAGCTACCACTCAGCGGTTTCATGACCATAACATTGTCGAGCGACCCGAAATCCACGAACGGCTCGACCACAACCTGCTTGAAAACCTCTGTCGGTATCGTGTCGACCTTAGCGACCACTCCAACTGTAAGTCCCTCAGGGAAGACACCTCCCATGCCGGATGAGATAATCGTGTCTCCGGGGAAAACATCATTTTCTACCGCGACACCATCCAATAGCAGTCCCCGCCCAGTGTTCCACTTAATGATCCCCAGCGTTCGAGTCTGGTTATCACGAGCGGCAACGCGACAGTTGGGGCCGATCAAGAGAGAGACGGTAGCCACTGTGCCAGTGCTACTGGCAATCTTGCCGACTAGACCCTTTTCGTCGACCACCGGAAGGAACTGGTCGATGTACTCGCTGGCCCGGATTATCGCCGATGACCAGCGGCGTCCCTGATCATGCGCAATCACATCCGCGGAGATCAGCTTGTAATCGGGTCGGGGAAGCAGACGCAACATCTCTCGAAAGCGCTGATCCTCTAAACGGTTTTGTTCAAAAGTCATGCGCTCGAATTTTAGCCGCACATTTTCGGACTTCAGCGCCATGTTATCATTGTACACATTGACCAGTGCCGTCAGCTTATTGGAAATCGACCAAAAAGGTGTATAGAACACCTCCTGCAGCGGACGCGCTACGAAGGTCTTCTGGTCAAGCTGCAGTGCAAAGAGCAGCAGCGGGACAATCAGTCCCGCGATGATCAGGAAGAGTTTTCTGTTCTTATAAAGCCGGCTGGTAGCCCATTTCATTGGGATTATTCATTGATTGTATCAAGAATCTGCAGCAGCTCTCCCGGGCTCTTGACAGTCATCAGCTTCTCACGATTTTTCTCGGATTTCATCAAGAATGACAGGTGTGCCATTACCTTGAGGTGAGCGCCAATGGCGTCTTCCGGTGCGGCTATCAGAAAGAAAAGGTGCACCGGTTTTTTGTCCATCGCCTCGAAATCGACCCCCTTCTCGGATCTACCGAAGGCAATGACAATGCCGCGCGTCGCTTTAGTTTTGGCATGAGGAAAGGCGACACCATAGCCGACACCCGTGGTGACGAGGTTTTCGCGGGTAATAATATCTTTCAACAATTGAGCTTTGTCCTTAACCAGCTTGGATTTGGAAGCCAATTCCACCAACTCTTCGATGATCTCGCTCTTAGCCGTACCGGCGAGGTCGAATTGGATCAGGTGCTCCTCGCAGAACTTGGATAATTTCATTTAGTGATCGCTCCTTGCTATCAAAACGGTTGGGCCTCCTCGATTAGTAACATCGGGATGCCCTCTTTGACAAGATAATGCAATTTGCAGTCCATGCAATCTAAAGATAGGTAGAGTGCGTTGTAAGTCAACCCCCCTTTACAGCGGGGGCATGCGAGGACTTGGAGAAGATCGGCGTCCAGGCTTGTCGCTGGGGCTGAATCAGATTTCGTCATAAATACCGATAGAACGGAACTTGTCAAGCCGCCGCTGCAGAAGCTCTTGCGTAGAGAGCTGTTTGAGTTGAGCCAGCGAAGCCAGCAGTTCGCCTTTTACAATTTGGGCAGCCAACTGGTGATTTCGATGCGCACCTCCGGTCGGTTCGGGAAGAATCTTGTCGATTACTTTCAGTTCCAGCAGATCTGGCGCCGAAACCTTGAGCGCCTCAGCGGCATCAGGCGCTTTCGCCTGATCGCGCCACAGAATAGCGGCACAGCCTTCCGGTGAGATCACGGAATACCACGCATTTTCCAGCATTAAAAGCACATCGCCGACACCGATGCCAAGTGCGCCGCCCGAAGCTCCTTCTCCGATAATCGTGATAATGATCGGCACCGGCAAAACCGACATCTCCCTGATATTGCGAGCGATAGCTTCTGCCTGACCACGCTCTTCGGCCTGCAAACCGGGATAAGCGCCAGGGGTGTCAATAAAAATGAAGATCGGCACGCCAAAATGCGCGGCCGTCTTCATCAGCCGCAATGCCTTACGGTAGCCCTCTGGATGCATCATCCCAAAATTGCGCATCAGCTTGGTTTTGGTATCCCGTCCCTTCTGCTGCCCGACAACCAAAGCTTTCTGGCCATCGAGCTTGACAAAGCCACAAACAACCGCTTTGTCGTCCGCATAGCCGCGGTCACCGTGCAACTCGATAAAGTCCGTGAAGATATGGCTGATATAGTCGAGCGTATACGGGCGATTGGGGTGACGAGCAAGCTGAACGCGCTGCCAGCGCGACAGCTTCGAAAAAATCTCGTTCTGTAGCTTCTGTAGCTTTCGTTCCAGAGAAACGATCTCGGAAGAAAGTTCGATTTCCTCGCCGGAAGCGAACTCCTTCATCTCCCTGATCTTTTTCTCTAGCTCTAATATGGGCTTTTCGAAATCCAAGTACCCACCCGCTGCCATTAGTTTTGCTCCTCCCGTTTCAGAAGAAACAGAAACCAGCCAGCTATGACTGCCATAAACACTACCAATATAGAGAATACGATGCGGCGGTCAAATAGAAAAAGAGTAAATACAAAGATTTGCAGGGCCAGCGCCACTCCCCAGAACACCATGACCGTCTTGACCTTACTGAATCCTCGACGCGGGAGCAAATGGAAGAGATGTCCGAGATCTCCTCTCACCACCGATCTGCCCGTCGACAAACGTCTGAAAAAGCTGATTGCCAACTCAATGAGAGGAACTCCCAAAGTTAAGAGCGGTACAAACATTGCAGCGACCGTATAGCTCTTGATTGGGCAGTAGATGGTTGCAACAGCAAAGATCAGACCGATCGATTGTGCCCCGGAATCCCCCATGAAGATTCGTGCGTTGGGAAAGTTATACCGCAGGAATCCCAGCGACACGGCAATTAGAATCACCGTCAGGGCGGCAACGACAGGGATTTGCAGCTTTATTGCCGCATAGAGCAGACCGATTGCGCCGATTATCGACAATCCGGCCGCAAGACCATCCAGCCCATCGACAATATTTAGCGCATTGACGATCAGCAGCACCCAAAGGACTGTTACGGGATAGCTAAGATCACCCAGCAGATAGGAGCCGCTGAATGGAATGTAGATCGTGTCAATCTTCAGTCCGACGGAAAAGAGAATACTGGCAGCGGCAATCTGTATCAGAAGCTTAACCGGCGCCCGCATGCTGACGAAATCATCAATGACCCCGCCGATGAAGACCAGAGCGTGTGCGACAAAAAAGGAAGGGAGGTAATGCCCCATTTCATTCTTCAACTCGGGCAGCAGTCGCACGCAGATCAGTAGTCCAAGCCAAAAGAAGATAAAGATCGACCAACCACCGGTAAACGGAGTTGGTGAAGCATGGCGTTTACGTCCGTGCGGCCTGTCGAGAAAACCAAAGCGATGAGACAGCCGGATCAACATCGGCATGGCAATGTAGCTCATGGCAAGCGTTCCTGCCGCTACAGCGAGCAAAATCGGAGTCACCAAATTACCTCGCACTCGGAACAAATAGCATCTTTACGGCCACGAGAAGATAATTGACTGCCAACTGGAGTGTCAGCAGAAAATTGGCCAGCCTCCTGTTCGCATAGTGTTTGAGAAAGTACTTCCGGATCGACAGGTGGTGTTCCAGCTTCATCCGCCACGGATGAAGCCGGGTTGACGCTCCCCAATGGTGGACAACGCTCACATCACCGAGATAGATCACTTGCTTCCCAACATCATGAAATCGCTTGCAGAGATCGGTGTCCTCGACATACATAAAAAAACGCTCGTCAAAGCCGCCAAGTTGCTCGAACAGATCGCGTCTAACCATCATAAAAGTTGCCGACATCGCTTCAACCTCACTGCGAGAAGTGTCTGCTACCAGTGTGTAGTTCGAGTCGGTCCTGAGAATCGAGCCGCGCGAGTGGCGTATATTGCCGTAGTCGGGAAAACGACGAATTGACGAATGCACTCTGCCGTCCTTTTGAATCAATCGCGGTGAGCAAGCAGCGCAAGCATGATTTTGCTGCATATAGGCAACCATGACAGGGAGAGCATTAGACGTGAGGCGGCAGTCAGAGTTGGCGAACAACAGATATCTTCTCGCGCTGCTTCTTGCCGCCAGATTGACTGCTTTCCCAAAACCGAGATTAGTATCCGACTGGATTGTCTTTAGAGCGGGTTTGGCGGGATCGGCGCAAAATCGGCGCGATGGCTCGGAACCGTTGTCGACGACAATAATGTCATAGCCCACGCCGGCGGTGTGTCGGCGAATTGATGCAATCAATTCAGCCGTAAGTTCGGGAGTGTTGTAGTTGACAATGATGACTGAGACCGAGGGGTAAGTCTCGCTCATTTTTTCCCAAAACTGAAGAGCCGTTTGACACGAAACGGAATCGACTGTATGCCGAGATAGAGTACCATAAAGACCGCCTCATAGATAATCTTCTTGGAGAACTTGGAGTGTCCCGCTTCACGCTCGACGAAGATGATCGGAGTCTCCTGAATCTTGAATCCATGCAACCACGCCCAGAAACTGACCTCGATCTGAAACGAGTAGCCATTTGACCGGATGTTGTCGAGGTCGAGCGATTCCAGCACGTGTCGGCGAAAGCATTTGAATCCACCGGTAGCATCGCGCACCGGCAGACCCGTGACGACACGGGAGTATACATTAGCGTAGTATGAAATTGCCCAGCGGGTCTTGGGCCAATTTTCGACGCCGCCCCCCTTGATATAGCGCGAACCCAAACTGATATCACACGACTGAATATTTTTGAGATGATCGGCAAGATACTTGGGCTGATGCGAGAAGTCGGCATCCATTTCGAAGATATAGTCGTACTTCTGTTCGATACCGAAACGAAACCCCGCGATATACGCTCGCCCGAGACCTTGTTTGCCGGCACGATGAAGCACCTTAATGCGCGGGTTTTCAGCGGCTAGCCGGTCCGCGATTTGTCCGGTGCCGTCGGGAGAGTTGTCATCAACGATCAATACTTCGATGCGGGGATCAATCGCAATTACCTGACGAGAGATCTTCTCGATGTTGTCTTTCTCGTTGTAGGTCGGCAGCAATACTAAGGCTCGTTCTGTCAAGCGGATGTTCCTTTCGTCTTGCGTTCGTAGAAAAGGCAGGCGGCGATACCCAGACCGGAAAAGATGACGGTAAGAATCGTCACCAGACGACTGTTGGTGTAACGCGGCCAGTCCCAATAGATTTCGACATCGTGCGAACCTTTATCAAGCGATACGGCGCGGAAAGTATAGTCTGCTTTCAGTAATTTCTTTTCGACGCCGTCAACCTTAACCTTCCAGCCGGGGAAGTAGTTCTCTGAAACGAACAACAATCCCGCCGTCGCCATTTCCACTTTGTAGCGCTGATGCGCTAACTCGTGTTCTACAATCTCGACCGACTCTTGCGCGCCTGAATCAGGTACAATGGGCTGATATTCCGGCGCCTCGGAGACTAGGAGCACCTTCATGTAAGGGAAATTCTCATCATATAGCAAATCCAGATCAGAGATCGAGTTGGATGCAAGTTGACAGGCGTGGTAAATCGATGCGCGGCGCATCGGAAGTGGTGTTTCGTAGACGACGACTTCATTGTCATATATCTTCTTCACACCCATCCCGTCAGGCATCTGCGTGCCACGGTCGAGTATGATGTACTTGGTGCCGGTGATATTGAATGGCCGCAGATTAATTCCCTTGTTTGCCATCAGTCGCGAGTATGCCAGACCGCCAACAAATTCGTCAAAACTTTTCAATTGTGCTCCATGATAGCCGGTCAATTCCTCAATGCCGTAGAGCGGGAAATAGTCCCTGGAACCCAGCGTCCGCGTCAAGTTCATTATTCGGAATGGCTCTTTTTCCGCTTTGAGTTTGTCCACTACCGGCAAGTGCGGGAAAACGCGGTTGTAGTCTGCAACATCAATAAACCGCAGATCCACCCGCCAGAGGTCAATCAGACAGACAAAGATCAGCGCAAAGAGCGCTATGCGACCCATTGTACCTCTCACGTATCCACGAATCAGCCAGACCACCGCCCACGTGAGCAGCGCGATCAACCAGAGACCCATCACAATCGTCGCGACGTTGAGGTCCATGGTTCTGGCGTTGTCCACGCTAATCCCTGAATAGAAAATGGAAGTATAGACGGAAAGCAGCGGCTTGCCAGCAACCGAAAATAGCAGGGCCAGGCCCGTAATCACCGCGGCGACAATCAACATCACCTTCTGCATTTTCTCGATCAGACGTGCCTTCCCTTCGCTACGCAGCTTGATCAGCGCGTCAATACCGAATGCTGCCAGCATGGCGAACGAGAACCCAAAAAGAAACATGATCATCGACGGTGCCCGCATCTTGCTGACGTTAGGTATCACGGCATAGAAGAGATAGAAGAAGGGAGTTGTCCCTCCGAGTGCGTAGACAAGAGCGAAAACCGCCAGTCCCAACAAAAACCAGGTCTCCCGCCGTCGGCAGAGTGCGATGCCTAGGATGCCCAACATGATCGGGAAAACGCCGGTGTATTCAGTGTTGTCCTTGAAGGAATTCCGTCCCCAATAACCACCTTCGGATTTGCGATCATCAACACCGGCAAAGAGGGGAACAAACTGACCGACCAGTTCCTCCACATGCATTGACCAGGATGTTGCCCACTCATATCCGCTTCGTCCTTCGGTTCCTTCACCGGCGCGCGGAGAAAACTCCTGGATGTATTTGTACCCGGGATAAAACTGGATGGCCGAGCCGAATAGCCCGATAACAACCGCCAGCACGAACATCGCCGCAGTCAACGCAACTTTGACCTTGTCGATCTTGTCACGCAGCATGAAAACCAGCCGATAGACGAAAAAGCCGCCGAGTGCCCAGAGCGTGAAGTATGCCATCTGCGGATGTGGCGTAAGAATAATCAAAGCAATCGTTAGTCCGAGCAGGAGAAACCATTTGAGCCGAAATGCCGTTGTCCCGCGATTGAGAAAGTAAAAGGCCAGCGGAAAAAGCGTTGCAACAAAGATCTTGCCGTCGTGTCCCGGTGCCACCAACGATACCAGATAGCCGGCAAACATATACGATACACCGGCAAACGCTGACGCTACTCGAGACAGCCCAAATCCGCGCGCGCAGATATAGGCAAATATCCCGGCCAGATAGATGTGCAGAACTAGTCCCCAGCCTAGTGCTCGCTGTAACGGGAGAAGCATCTTCAAAATGAAAGTTGGCAGGTAGAAAATGTCGCCGTGGAAGGCATCGACGAACGGCATGCCGCAGAAAATGTAGGGATTCCATGGCGGCACGCTGCCATACGCCTTGTAGTAATCGACCATCAGTTTGCGGAAGAAGACACCCGCCTGTATGGTGTCCGAACCAACCAGCATAGCGTTAGAGAAAATAAACTTGTAGAACAGCGCGATGACGAAGACCAGTGTGCCGAGGGCATAGAAGAGGAAGAACCTTCGATGATCCTCGATCTCCTTGATAAAATCGTGCTTGTGCACGATAGGAGATGACGTCTGCGATTTCCGTTTGACCATATTCTATATTCTATCCTATGTCCTGGGTGTTATGTTCAGGTCCTTCCAACCAGCGGCAGCTTCTGTGCCTACTTGACTCTCCATGCCAACAGCGTACAGATCAACTCGCCCACCATCGACCAGACTCTGGCGCCGATGACGGCGATACCGGCGCGATCACCTCCAACGATTGGTGTCAGCAGCAGCATCAAAATTGCCTCACGCGCACCGATTCCTGCCGGCAAAATTATCGCCCAGTAGCCTACCAGATACGCCAATGTCCAGGCGCCAATAATCTCCACCAGATTGAACTCAATTCCCGGAAGAATCGACTTCAAAAACAAATAGAAACTGACGCCATACAGATTCCAAGTCACAAAATAAAACCCCAGCACCTGCATTCCCACCTTTTTTTTCAGATGGAACTCCACTTCTGGTTGTCTCAACAGGCGCGTAGCGAGATTGATCATTTTCCTGAAAAGGTTTGGCAGGAAGTAAATCACAAGGAACACGACACAGATCGCGCCACCCACCCAGGCGAAGCCGGAATACGGGTGATATTTCTTGGCCGTTTCCAGCAAGAAGAGATACAGAACCACAATCAGCAAACCGGGGGGAGTGGTAAAGATCTGGCTGAGAATGAACGACACAGTCGCCTCTTCTTTTGTGATTCCCTCTTTCGCGGCAAGATAGATCATGCCGAACAACTGCCAAATGCGTCCCGGCAAATACCGGCCGAGTTGAGACAGATAGGCGATCTTGAAGGCTTTGTTGTAGCTAACCTTCTTGTCGAAGAACGTGATAATCGTCGACCAGATCGCCGACTGACCATAAAGCACAACCTGCATCAACAACAGCGAAGCGATCAGCAGCGGATAGTTGATCTCCCAGGCTGAAGGGTTGAACTTCTTGAAACTATCGACAAAACTCGGCGCGAAGAAATAGCAGATTGCTGCCAGTAGCAGCAGTTGCAGAAAACGATTGAGAAGTTGCCTTTTGGTCATAACAATAACGAGCAAAAGAATACCGCCAAAGCAGTTGAATGTCAAGCAGATCGCAGAAAACCGCTTGCATCGGGGATTGAACATACCTTGTATTCGGACAACGGGAAGATTTTAAGAAAGCAGTGTAATGGCTGATGACGTCCGTATTATGGTCATGGCTAACGACAAAACCATTTGGGAATGGTGGCAGTTGTGCCGATAATTCTAAGTAAAGAGCGGGCATAAGTATCAGGGGCAACATCCATGAAAACGAAGACAGAATCAGAATCGGTCATAAGAAGTACATTTCCGCGCCACGCTCGCAGGGGTCGTGGAGTTGTCCATATTGCGCCAGATGGATACTGGCTGCTTTTTAACCGGAAAGTTTGCGAAACGGTCGGCTATTCGTTCGAAAAACTGCTCCGGCCCACATTTCAAGTGGTATAGGAGACAATGATGACCACAAAGAACAGAGTCAAAGCGAAGGAAGCGAAAAAGTCGCTCCGTTTCAAGGCAATTGAGGTGCAAGAGACCACGATGACCAAAAAGAACAGAGTCAAAGAGACAGAAGCGAAAGAGTCGCTCCATTCCGAGGCGATCGAGGCGGAAGAGACCGCCAGTAAGGACGTTTTGGGATTTCCTGTTGTGGGCATTGGCGCGTCTGCCGGGGGGCTGGCAGCGTTCGAGGCCTTTTTTTCCGGTATGCCTGCCGACATCAATCCCGGTATGGCCTTTGTACTGGTGCAGCACTTGGCCCCAGACCACAAGAGCATCCTCGTAGACCTCATCCGGCGCTATACCCGCATGCAGGTTTTCGAAGTCGAGGATGGGATGGCGGTGCAGCCCAACTGCGCCTACATCATCCCGCCGGGGCGCGACATGGCTTTCCTGAACGGCACGCTGCAATTGCTGGAGCCTTCCGCGCCGCGTGGTCAGCGCCTGCCGATTGACTTCTTCTTTCGTTCCCTGGCCCAGGACCAGCGCGAGCGGGCTATTTGCATCGTCCTTTCCGGCACCGGCAGCGACGGCACCCAAGGAGTGCGGGCCATCAAGGGCGAGGGGGGCATGATAATGGCGCAGAACCCTGAATCTACCGAGTACGACGGCATGCCGCGCAGCGCTCTCGCCACCGGCCTGGTGGATTACGAGCTTCCGGCGGCCGAGATGCCCGCCCAACTCATCGCCTACGCCGCTCACATCTTCGGCAAGC
>CAIYYT010000103.1 GCA_903930455.1 uncultured bacterium
AATGGTGGTAGACTACTGCACCGCCAAGAAGATCGAATTGCCAAGACCGCAAGGCATTATAACGTCTGCCGAGGTGCTGACCGACGAAAATCGCGCTAAGATCGAGAGCTATTTCGGCGTCAAAGTTTTTGATCGCTATGGGTCGAGGGAAACCTCGGTGATTGCTTCCGAATGTGAAGCGCACGATGGCCTGCATATCAACGCAGAGAATCTGTATCTTGAGTTTGTTCAACATGGCAAGGATGTTAAACCGGGTGCGGTAGGGGAGATTATTGTGACTGATCTCGGCAATTGGGCTTTCCCATTCATTCGTTACCAAATCGGTGACGTGGGTTCTCCCGCCGAAGGTGCGTGCCGTTGCGATAGAACACTGCCCCGGATGCAGATGATTGCGGGGCGCACTACCGATTTTCTTTGCGCTCCCGATGGACGGAAGGTCTCGGGAGCAGCTCTGACGATCTATCTCGCCGCGAAAGTTCCCGGTGTCCGCCAGGCACAGATCATCCAACGAGAGAGAATGGCCTTGATATTCAACCTCGTTGTGGATCAGAGTTTCGATCAGTCGTCGCGGGACCTGATCCGGAAGAAGGTGACGCACTTCTTCGGGGAGTCGATGCAGATTGTGCCAAACTATGTTGAATCTATTCCCAAAGAACCTTCGGGCAAGTATCGGTTCTCAATTTGTGAACTTCCACCGGCGGAGATAATGCGATGACGCTGATGCAAACTTTCGTACGTCATGTGGGGTACCGATTATATCTCGCCTATCAGGGTGAATTGGGGATCCTGAGTGATTACAGAGAGTCCTTGCCGCTCTGGACAGCCAGCCGCGAAGTGCTCGCGGCCCGGAAGCTGGCCGCTCTCAAAGCCATGCTCATCCATGCCGGCGCCACGTCTCCCTACTACTGTGATGTGTTCCAGCGTGCGGACTTCGACCCGAATGTTGTCACCAGTCCGTCGGATTTGGCGGTATTGCCGTTCATCACCAAGAGTGATTTGAACAGTGGGATGCCGCGTATTCTCTCCAGCCAGTTTAGACGGGACGAGTTAGTTGAGTCTTCAACGGGTGGTTCTTCGGGACTCACATTGACTTTTTATCGAGACAATCGCACGACGGAGATCAAGCGGGCACAGGACCTCCTGTTCAGCGGCAAGATCGGGGTGTATCCGGGAACCAAACGCGCCTGGGTTTGGGGAGCGCCGTTGGATGCGTGGCGGCAGCAGTCTTTCAAGTCGCGGATACGTAATTCCCTCAGCGAGCGGGCAATATTCTTTCACAGTTATGAAGGCAGCACCGCGAGTATCGAAGCGTTCTTGCATCGACTCAACAAGCACAAACCCGAGGTGATTCTCGCCTATCCGAATATGCTGGCAGTGCTGGCTGAGTATGCGCGCGATCACAAGTTTCCGCTCCATCCGGTTCCCAAGGTAGTGGTGACGGCAGAGACCGTTCATGATTGGCAGCGTGAGTTGTTCAGTGAGGTCTTTGGCGCTGTGACATACGAACGCTATGGCGCCCGGGAGATTGGCACGCTGGCTTCGGAAGTCAACTGCCACCGCGGGCTGCATATCTTTGAGCCAAGTTATGTAATCGAGGTCGTTGATGAGCGGGGGCAGGCTGTGGTTCCGGGAGAAATGGGGGAACTGGTTGTTACCGATCTCTGCAATCGTGCGATGCCGCTGATTCGCTATCGCACCGGAGACATGGTTGCGCTGGACGAGAGTTTGTGCGGTTGCGGCTGCACCTGGCATCGGATTAGCAGGGTAGGGGGACGGATACTTGACCTCGTGACGCGACCGGATGGGTCGAGGGTGGCCGGGCAGGTCATGCTCGATGTCCTGCGCGCCGTGGCAATGAACTATCGCGTGCAGATTTCGCAAACGGCCGTGAATACCTTTGTCATACGCCATCTCGAAACGGATACAATCGATGGTGATATTCGACGCAGACTGTTGGAGTCATTCAAAGCTTATCTGGGCGCGGAAGTCACTTTGGAGTATGAGAAGGTCAAGGAACTGACTTATGATAAATCGGGCAAGTATCGTTGGTTTATCAATGAACTCAACAGGAGAACGTCAGTCAATTGATGAGGTGCATCGACGTTGGGTCTTAGGGAATCACTGGTAAGGCATATCGGTTACCCTTTCTGGCTCGCCTACAAGGGTGAACTCGGAATAGTGACCTGGCACAAGAGATTCGAGTCGCTGTGGACGGCCGATCGTGAGAAGCTGCAGGAGTTTCGACAGCCCGCTCTGGTGGCGATGCTCGTGCATGCCGCTTCGACCACCAAGTACTACTCGGAGTTGTTCCGGACGCTTGGTTTTGATCCGCGTTCCTTGAAATCGGAAGACGACATCAAGCAGCTACCGTTTTTGACCAAAGAGCAACTAAATCAAGACATCGATAGTTTCTTGTCCAGTTCGTATCGCCGGAAGCAATTGATTTGTGCGAGCACCGGCGGTTCTTCGGGATTACCACTGACATTTTACCGCGACCGACGGGTACAGGTGATCCGAAGGGCACAAGACTATCTGTTTAATATGCGGATTGGCGTCTTTCCCGGTCAGCGACGCGCCTGGGTCTGGGGCGCCCGCATCGATGCCTTCAGTATGCGTTCTCCGAAGGCGCGCATCGCCAATGCGCTAAATGAACGCGCCATCTATTTCTATGCTTATGACGCTTCCGACAAGAAGATGGATGACTTCCTGACAGCGCTTCGTCGGCACCAGCCGGAGACGATTTTTGCTTATCCCAACATGCTAGCAGCATTGGCTCAGAGAGCGCAGCAGGTGGGGATGGAAATGCCATTGATCAGAAACGTGATAGTAACGGCCGAACCACTGCAGAAATGGCAGAGACCACTATTTCGGGAAGTATTTGGAGCGGAGACATTTGGGCGCTATGGCGCCCGCGAGATCGGTACGGTCGCTTCGGAATGCAACCTGCATACGGGCATGCACCTGTTCGAACCGTCGTATCATCTGGAAGTCGTGGATGATGCGGGAAGGGACGTCCCCTACGGGAAAATGGGTGAGTTGGTCGTGACCGACCTGTTTAATAGCGGTATGCCACTTATACGCTATCGCACTGGAGACATGGTGGTATTGGATGACGGTTACTGTTCCTGTGGGTGTACCTGGCGGAGGATTGTCGGAATCGGTGGGCGTATTGTGGACATGATCATTCGACCGGATGGTTCGCGGGTAGAGGGACTGGTGATTGTCAATGCGCTGCACACGTCGGGAGTTCGCCTGCGAGTGCAGGTAGCGCAGACGACGCCGACATCCCTAATCGTCAGGCATCTAATCTCGGACAGAATACCCGAGCCGGCGCGAAACGCATTCGCAAAACGCATTCGGGAAGCTCTCGGCGATGCGGTCACTGTTACCTATGAACCGGTCGAGCAGCTTCGCTACGATCCATCGGGGAAGTATCGCTATGTCACCAGCGAATGTCGCTGAAACACAGGATGCGTCCGTCGCCGAGATTCTTAGCGGTGTCAGAGTACTGCTGGTGGCGCCGTCGCTGGCAATCTTGGGGGGTCAGGCGGTCCAGGCCGATCTGTTGCTTCGCAACCTTCGCGCGGAGGGCGTGTCTGCCGACCTTCTTCCGATCAACCCGGTGCCGTGGTGGCCGCTCAAATATCTCACGCTCATCAAGTATGTTCGAACGTTGGTTGTTTCGATTTTCTATGTTGCCTCGTTGCTATTCAAGGTCTGGCGATATGATGTGATTCATGTTTTCTCTGCGTCATACTTCTCATTCATCCTTGCGCCAACGCCGGCGTTGTTGATCGCAAAGCTCTATCGCAAGAAAACAATCCTCAACTATCGGTCAGGCGAAGCGGAAGATCATTTCACGCGTTGGGGTAAGAGCATATTCTGGATTATTCGTTTGGCAGACAAAATCATCGTTCCATCCGGCTATCTAATCGACGTCTTTGGCAGGTTCGGTTTTCGCGCAGAGCCTATCTTCAATATCTCAGATTTCGGTGCCTTCCAGGATCGCAAGCGCCGGGTAGTGACTCCACATATTCTGGTCGCTCGCAATCTGGAACCTCTATACGATATCGAGACATCAATTCGCGCTTATGCAGTAATCAAGTCTAAGTACAGCGCCGCCACTCTGACTATTACGGGCTATGGCTCAGATGAACGCCGCCTCAAATCTCTGGTGCGCGATCTCAACATCCAAGACGTCACTTTCACGGGGCGCGTTGAACGCACGCAGATGCCCGAACTATTTCATCAGGCTGACATCTTTCTCAATAGCTCAGTGATCGACAACATGCCGGTCGCCATCATTGAGGCTTTTTATGCCGGACTGCCGGTTGTGACGACCGATGCCGGAGGCATTCCTTATATCGTTCGTGATCGCGAAAGCGGGCTGCTGGCGCCGAAACGCGATGCCATTGCTCTTGCTGCGGCCCTTTGCGAAGCAATCGACAACGCTGACCTGCGGCAGAAGATGATCGACGGCGGACGTGCTTTTGCGCAGGAGTGCAGTTGGCAAAGAGTCAAATGGCAGTGGGCCAAAGCGTACCGGGAGTTGGCTGATGCGCGCTGACAAGCTGGGGAAGTTTGTTAAGAAACTCGCCTCCGGTCAGTTTGGTGAACTTGCCGATCGTTTGCGCGAAGAATGGCGTCGTCGCGAAGAGCGTCGCGTCTATCAAGCTGGTCGGTCAACCTTCGATACGAGCCATCTTGACACTATCTTCACGACTGACTTTCTTCAGCGCTTTGTATCGCGCGAAAAGAAAATTGATTTCGTCGCCGCTTTACGGGAGCACACTGACACAGAATTTATGCCTGGATTTGCTCTGCGGAGCAAGTTCAGAGAATATGTCGAGACGGCCTTGCCCTCAGAGCGCCAACGTATTATTGCGGTGGCGGAACAGATCGTTTCCAATCGGTTCCCAATCTTTAATCTTGGGTTTATCTCTTATGGCGATCCACCGCGTTGGAACCACGACCCGATTTACGAAGTCACCGCTCCCGAGTGTTTCTATTGCGACATCGACTATCTCGATCCGTCGGTCGTAGGCGATTCCAAGGTCGTTTGGGAAATTTCCCGCTTTCAGTTTATTTATGACCTTGGGCAGGCATATTTGCTTACCGGCGATGAAAAATATCCGTGCAAGTTCTTTGAGCTGGTGCAGGACTGGAGCCGGAAGAATCGTGATTATCACGGCGTCAACTTCTGCTCGGCGCTCGAATCGGCCTTTCGCATTCATGCTCTGGCCTGGGGTATCTGGTTTTTCAAAGACTCATCGTCGTTGACCAGCGAATATGCGGGAGACCTCTACAGACTGATACATACCTGTGCAAACTTCGTTCGTCATCACCTGTCAAAGTATTTCTCTCCGAATACACATCTCTTGGGAGAAGCGTACGCTCTTATGATTGCCGGTATTCTCTTTAGCGAGTTTAGCGATGCTTCCGTCTGGCAACAGCTTGGATATGATACTCTTTTGGCAGAGTTGGATCGTCAGTTTACGAAAGATGGCATGCACGCTGAGTTGTCGACAGCTTATCACGGTTACACCGTTGAGTTTCTGCTGTCACTAGTAGCCCTTTGCAGGCAGCGTAATATTCCGCTGGAAGCACGCTTTCACGAACGGCTTGCGCAGGGGACCGATGTGTTAACGGCACTGCAACGACCGGATGGCACTTGGCCGCATATCGGCGATGAGGACGGCGGGCGCCTATTCTTCCTGAGTCGAGTTCCGGCATCCGATTTCCGCCCGCTGGTGGATGCTTGCCGAGCGCTGCTTTCTCATGGGACGACGGGCTCATTTGTCGATAGCTTCTGGTTCTGCGGCGAGACATCCAGCAACTCACCGGTCCAACCTACGGTGACGGAGTCGACTCGTCTTGGTGATGCCGGGATCATCGTATCGCGTTCCAAAGAAGGGATGTTCTCACTATTACAATGCGGCAGTTTTGGATACGGCGATTCTCCTCATTCGCATGCCGATATGCTGCATCTTGATATTTCTGTGGGTGACGACAACTTCCTTGTCGATCCCGGAACCTGCGTGTACACGGCCGATCTCGACAAGCGCAATCGCTATCGTTCAGCGGCGGTGCACAACGGCCCGACCATAGCGCGCTTGTCGCTAGAAAACCCGCGCGATCCTTTTGGCTGGCTGCAGAAGCCCGACTGCCGAGTGAAGGCGTATCACAAGACGGAACGATCGGAGTTCTATGAAGCGACGTACAGAGTGAGCATGGATCGTCATGTAGTTACATTTTCGCGCTCCGTACTGTTTCTGCATGACATGTTCTGGATTGTTTGCGATGCAATCGCTGCAACGGCTCCGGCGCAATTGCATACCAATTTTGCTACGCCTTTTCCGATCGAGCGGAGTGCACAAGGCGCTGTTCTGTTGGGTGAGTCGGGTCGGATGGCAATCGTACCATGCCTGTCCGGAAGTGACAAGATCGAAACGACGATTGAGCCTTTTGCGGTCTCGGATGATTATCTCTCAACTCGGCAAGGCTACAGGTTGACGATTTCCCGTCAGACGTCGTCACCATCAACAGCCGTATACGTACTATTGCCGTATCAACAGGACGAAGAGTTGCCCGAGAACATGGTCGTTGATCAGACAGCGAATGGCTTGACAATTCGTCTTACTCGTGGCGGTGCCATGACGCTAATTGCCTGTGGAAGGCCTCAGAATGCCGACATTGATAGTGATGCTGACTTCGTATTCATACAGCTTACGGATCAAACTGTTCAGCGCGCTGTGATCGTTGGTGGCAGTAGAGTGGGGTACAAGTCCAGCGAGCTTCTTCGCACAAGAGGAGTTGTCAAGTACGCCGACATTATCAGAGATGGGGGCGAATACCGTATCAATGCCACGGGTGTTGTGGAGTTGATTACACCGTTCCCGATGAGAAAGACGTGAGGAGTTGAGTTCGAAATGTGTGGAATTTGCGGAATAGTATATAAGGATAAGGATCGATCGGTAGACCGCGAACTGTTGGTCAAGATGACCGATACACTCACGCATCGCGGTCCCGACGATTGTGGTTACTACGTCAAGGGGAACGTCGCGCTGGGGCATCGCCGTCTATCGATTGTCGATCTGAGTCTGGGGCACCAGCCGATAGCCAACGAGGATGGCACTCTCTGGATTTCGTACAACGGTGAAGTCTACAACCATCGCGATGTCCGGCGCGATCTGGAGTCAAAAGGGCACCGCTACAAGACTAATTCCGATACCGAATCAATTGTGCACTGTTTCGAAGAATATGGTTCTGCCGGCCTACATCGGTTGCGCGGCATGTTTGCCTTTGCGCTCTATGATGAGAAGGGTGAGAAGCTGTTTATTGCTCGCGACCGCCTTGGCATCAAGCCGCTGTATTACGTCGACACACCCCGGTTTTTCGCGTTCGCCTCCGAGATCAAGGCGCTACTGGTGTTGGATGACGTCAGGCGTGAAGTCGACTACGACGCTCTTCTCCAAATACTGGCGCTCAAATACACGAACGACGATTCGACCATGTTTGCCGATATCAAGAAACTCGAGCCGGGGCATTATCTAGAGTTGCAGCGTGGCATCGTCAGTATTGCACGTTACTGGGATTGTAACACGATTCAGACCGACATATCAATGTCGGAGCCGGACGCCGTCAATCGATTGCGCGAGTTGCTTGATGAATCAGTGCGATTGCGCCTGATGGCTGATGTGCCGCTGGGGATGTTTCTTTCGGGTGGAGTTGATTCCACAATTATTGCAGCTCGCATGGCCAAGATGGTCGATCGACCGATCGCAACTTTTTCGGTCGCCTTCCAAGAGCGGGAAGCTAACGAGCTGTATTATGCCCGTTTGGCCGCGAAACATGCGGGCGCCAACCAGCACGAAATCACGATGACGACGGAGGATTTCTTTGCCGCATTGCCGCGCATGATTTATCACGAGGATGAACCGGTAGCGCACCCGTCATCGGTAGCATTGAATTGCGTGTCACAACTCGCCAGCGAGCATGTAAAGGTCGTTCTCACGGGGGAAGGCTCGGATGAGCTGTTCGGGGGCTACGAGCGCTATTACCAGACGCTGTACAATCTCAAGGCTGATCGGATGTTATTCTCAGTGCTGCCGCGTTCCATAAGGCGCGGGCTCTTTCGGCCATTGATTGACATGTTGCCTTACAAATTTCCGTATCGTAACAAGGCTTTGCGAACAACTGTCTACCTCGACAGCGATATCGAGACCATCTTTCTTGACAACTACTCGACTTTCTCACGCGCTATGCTTTCGGAGTTGCTTACTGGTGCTTGTTGGAATGGTCATGATCCCCGCGCCGTCTATTCCGGCTTTATGGATCACTTCAACCGGTCACAGGCCGATACTCTGTTGGGCAAGTTGCTTTACGCCGACGTCAAGACCTATCTGGTTGAACTGCTGATGAAACAGGATCAGATGTCGATGGCTGCTTCGATTGAGTCGCGCGTGCCGTTTCTGGATCACGAGCTGGTCGAGTTCGCGTTCTCGCTGCCTGATAAGCTCAAGATCAAGGGGTTCAATACTAAGAGAGCGCTGCGGATGGCCTTTGGTAATGATATTCCTGAAGAGATTCTCAACCGCCCCAAAGCCGGTTTTCCGGTGCCGATCAAAAGTTGGTTCGCTGGCGAATACCATCAGACGGCCAAAAATCTCGTGCTGGGCAAGGATTCTTTCTGCGGAGAAATACTCGATCGCAAGTTGATCGAAGGTTATTTCAGTTTGCATCAGCAGGGCAAGTACAACCACTCTGATCGCATCTGGACGCTGCTGAATATAGAGCTTTGGCATCGTATCTTCATCCGTCGCGAACCACTTGATAACATCAGGTTGCTGCCGCAATGAAAGTACTCTGGCTCAAGTCCGATTTTCCGCTGCCAGCCGATACCGGCGGCAAGATCAGAACCATGAATCTGCTGTCAGCGTTGGCGAAACTGTGCGACGTGACGTTCCTATCGTATGTTCCACCGGAACTCGATAGCAAATGGGTCAACCAGATGCGCGGTTTCGGTGTCAGAGTCGAGTCGGTGGTGCGGCCGGAAGAGAACAAGGAAGGACTCGCCTTCAAACTGCGTGTGCTTTTCAAGCTGCTGTCATCGCGACCCTATATCGTGAACAAATACATCACTCCAGAGATGGCTCAACGAGTCGGGAAAGTCACTGCTGAAAAACAGATTGACGTTGTTGTCTGCGATTTTCTGGAAATGGCATGGTCTGCCAAGCATCTTGGCAGCATACCGAAGGTGCTTTTCGAGCACAACGTTGAGACACTAATCTGGCGACGATATCACGAGGTCGAAAAGGCTATTCTAAGGAAGCTCTATTTCGCGTACGAAAAGAATCGCCTGGAGCGATTTGAGCGGGATAGTTGCGCTCGGTTTGATCAGGTATTAACCGTCTCCGACAACGACGGTGAACTGCTCCGCAAAGAATTCGGTCTGCGACGCTACGTTACGATTCCGACCGGTGTCGACACGGGTTTCTTCCATCCGTTGGGGCGGGAGACCAAGCACCGGTTGGTTTTCTGCGGCTCAATGGATTGGATGCCGAACATCGACGGCTTCTGGTGGTTCTATCGCGAGATCCTACCGAAAATCAAACAGGAGATCGCGGATGTCAGCATTGCAGTGGTCGGTCGTCGCCCGGCAGAGGATATTGTCAAAATGGGGCAGGACGACAAGTCGGTCATTATCACCGGCACTGTCGCCGATGTCCGTCCGGAAGTGGCTACCGGACAGATTTACGTAGTGCCACTGCGCGTTGGCGGTGGAACTCGCATCAAGATTTACGAGGCGCTGGCGATGCGCAAGTGCGTCGTCTCGACGACCATCGGCGCCGAGGGATTGCCTTTGACAGACGGTGTGAACATCGTGCTGGCCGACGGCGAAAACGAGTTCGCAAAAAAAGTCACGGAATTGTTGCGTGACGACAACAAACGAAATAGAATTGCCGAAGCCGGTTTTCGACTGGTGACGGAGAAATATAGTTGGAGCAAGGCGGCGGAGAAATTGCATGAAGCGCTGAAAGCCGTTGCCGGTGTTCGTATTGATTTGAAGGCAAGGAATTGAGGCTGAGATGAAGATTTCCATATTTGGACTAGGGTATGTCGGTGCGGTCACCGCTGCCTGCTTGGCCAAGCAGGGGCATCAGGTTATCGGCGTTGACATCAATCGCGATAAGATCGAGCAGCTCTCGGCCGGGAAAAGCCCGATTGTCGAAGATAAGATTGCCGAGATCATTTCGGATACTGTCGGTAGCGGCAAGCTGAAGGCCACGATGGACGCCAAAGCCGCCCTTAACGAAACCGAGGTCTCAATGATTTGCGTCGGCACACCATCGAAGGAAAATGGTGACGTCGATTTGACCTATGTGCTGCGGGTCACCGAGAAGATCGGCCAACTGCTAAAGAACAAATCCGAGTTTCATACGCTTATCTATCGCTCGACGATTCCTCCGGGGACGACCGAGGAGAAGATTATCCCGGTGCTGGAAGAGGCTTCCGGCAAGAAGGTCTATATTGACTTCGACGTATGCTTCAATCCCGAATTCCTGCGTGAAGGCGCTTCGGTAGACGATTTCTTCAATCCGCCGTTCACCATTGTGGGAGTACAGTCGGAGGGGGCGGCCGAGGTCGTGCATCGCGTCTTTTCGTTCCTGCAGGCGCCGTTTGAGACGACGACCATCCGCACCGCCGAGATGGTCAAGTATGTTTGCAATACTTGGCATGCTCTCAAGGTCTGTTTCGGCAACGAGATCGGGACTTTGGCGCGCCGTCTGGGAATCGACGGCTACGAAGTGATGCGACTGTTTCTCCTAGATGCCAAACAGAACGTCTCAGGGATGTATTTGAAGCCCGGTTTCGCGTATGGCGGTTCGTGTCTGCCCAAAGACGTGCGTGGCCTGCTCTATCAAGCGAAGAGCGTTGACTACAACGCGCCGCTCCTGTCCGCCATCCCTGGTTCCAACGAGCGTCAACTTGAAGAGGGTTACAAGATCGTAACGTCGTTCAAGAAGAAGAAAATCGGCTTTCTGGGTTTGGCGTTTAAGGGTGGCACCGACGATCTGCGCGAATCACCGTTGGTTTTGCTGGCCGAACGACTGGTAGGCAAGGGATATGAGCTGTTGATCTATGATCGCAATGTCAACATCGCTCGCATCTTCGGGTCCAATAAGGCCTATATCGAGAAAGAGATTCCGCACATAGAGAAGCTGTTCGCGTCGTCGGTCGAGGAAGTGATTTACAGCTCTGATGTGATCATTATTGGCAATCACGACTCCGAATACCTCGCCGCGCTCAAGAGTGTCAAGGATCGCGAGATCGTTGATTTCGTGCGCATCGGAGATCAGGTGGCGCAGCTCGGCGACAATTATCATGGCATCTGCTGGTAACGCAAAACCGACCATCTCAGTTGTTCTTCCCGTACGCAACGAGGGCCGGTTCATCAGTTCCGTTTTGCAGGAATTGGCCGAACAGGATTTTCCGCGTGAGGATTATGAAATCATCGTCGTTGACGGGGAATCAACCGATGACACGGTCGCGGTTGCATCAAAGTATCGCGATCGATTTGACCGCTTTCAGATCATTGAGAATCCAAAGCATCTATCCGCAGCTGCGCGCAACCTCGGCTATCGCGCCGCGATCGGCGAGTTCATACTCTATGTCGACGGCCATTGCCGGATTCCGTCCAAGCGTCTGCTTGCGGACATGACTGCAATCTTTCGTCAGAACGATGTTGATGCGCTATGCCGTCCGCAACCGCAGACTGCCGGGCCGCAAACCTATTTTCAGCAGGCCGTATCGCTAGCGCGCACTTCGGCGCTGGGGCACGCGCTTGATTCGACGATTTACAACGATCAGGAACGGGTTGTGCCGGCGGCATCTTCAGGCGCCATGTATCGCCGGGACGTCTTTGAGAAAATAGGGGAATTCGATGAACAATTTGATGCATGTGAGGATGTCGAATTCAATACCCGCGTCGATAAGGCTGGTCTCAAGGCAATGATTTCTCCCAAATTGACGGTCGAATATGCGGCTCGCACAAGTCTGCGCAGATTGTTCCGTCAGCTATATCGATACGGCTACGGACGGTGGCTGCTCTTCCGCAAGCACCCATCCACGCTGGGTATTGGCACCTTGATACCAGTACTCTTTGTCTTGGGTCTGTTTGCGCTGCCATTCACTTGGTTGGTTTCGCTCAAGGCGGGCTTGATAGTCTCCGTGCCCTATGTCTTCTATCTGATAGCCGCGTGTGCCGTCTCGCTCGGCATCGCCCGTAAGAATCGAAGGTCGCTGATCTTCATCCTGCCCTTTATCTTTTTTACGATTCACTTCGCCTTCGGTATAGGCTTTATTGTTGCCCTCACAAGATCGCAGCGGTAGGGAAGAGGTATGGTGTCCGACCGGATCAAAATCATGTATGTCATCGGCTCAATGGGGCATGGTCGTGCCGGTACCGAGCGCAACCTTCTGACGATTATTGAGCATCTGGATCGAACTCGTTTTGAACCCTTCCTGGTCAGCCTGCAGGACTGCGAGTACATACAACAGGGCAAATTCATCTGCGATACCGCATGCCTGCATCTTTATCGCATGTTCACTCCCGCGATGTGGCGCAAACGCAAACAACTGGCGCAGCGCATGCGAGAACTCGGTATCGATGTCGTGCAAACCTTCTTTGTTGAAGGTCACCTCGTTGGCGGGGCCGCCGCGCGGATGGCTGGCGTAAAGGCGATTATCTCCTCGCGCCGTAACCTCGGGTACAGTTATGGCCTTAAGGAAAGACTGCTGCTGAAGCTCGCCAACCGCTATCCGCGACGTTGGCTCGCAAATTCGCAAGCGGTCGCCGACACGATTTCGCGACTGGAGGCGATCGATCGCAGTCGCTTTGATGTGATATACAACGGCGTCGAAATCCCGGCGTCGGACACTGGCGGTACCGCTACGGCGGTCACCCCCAATCAGACAGTTGTAATGGTCGCCAATCTTCGTCCCGTGAAAGCGGTTGACACTCTGATTCGCGCCGCCGCAGTTGTCGTCAAGAGTGTTCCCAATGTTAGATTCGCGATCGTCGGTGACGGTCCGCAGCGCACATCACTTCTCAAACTCACCGCCGAACTATCACTAACCGATCAGGTGGATTTCGTAGGCAGCGCCAGCGACGTCCGCTCGACCCTGCGGGGCGCAACGGTCGGAGTTCTGACCTCGACCAGCGAAGGTTTCTCGAACGCAATTCTCGAGTACATGTGCGCCGGTCTACCGGTGGTTGCCACTGACGTTGGTGGCAACAGGGAAGCGGTTCTTGACGGTAAAACCGGATTATTGATTGCTCCAGCCGATCATGGAGCGCTCGCAAGCAAGCTGATTTACTTGCTCACACATTCCGACGAGTCACTCCGCCTCGGTCAAGCCGGTAGGGAGCGGGCCGAATCCGAATTTTCGCTTGCTGCGATGATCCGCAACTATCAGGAATACTATATCAGATTAGTGAAGCAATTCGGATCCGAGTAGGAAGGCGAGAGAGCAGGCGAGACGCTGACCTGTCTGAATTCAGCGGTCTTATATAATAGTTTGCTCTTGTGCATTACACCGACCAAGTGCGTAATTGCTGCAGATGGCATCTGGAAACAGACACAGGTTCGTAATCGTAGTTGTTATTCTGCTGGCAACGTTCGTTGCGATCTCTATCCCACTGTATTACTTCTTCGGTGAACAGCTCGTTCGCGACATCTATGCCGGCAAGTCGCTTGGCATACTCAATGGTCTGATCACACAACAAGCACAGTATCCGGTCGAGCACTATATCCAGAGCTTTGCCGAGTCGTTTTGGATGCGCATCGTCGGTTTTCCGCTGACTTTTCTGTTTGCGGCACTGGTCTATAATATTCTCAAGTACTTCTTTGTCAGATTGTCTTCCCCTGCAGTTGCGCCATCGACAGATCATGAAACACCATTCAAATATGACTGGCTGTTGGCGTTGGCTATCTACTGTCTGCTCACAATTGTCTATTTCTACCCATGCCTGTCAACCATGAACACTCACGTGATTGGTCCCGGAGAGGACAACATGTCAGGATTCTGGGATCTCTGGTGGGCAAACGACATGGTGTTGCATGGCGATCAGAGTCTCACCTTTGCCCACCATGTTTACTATCCACAAGGTACCTCGCTCTATTACATAGCGTGGTCGTTCTACTCCCTGGCCGTGCTGTATCCACTGAGACTCTTCCTCGGTCCGGTAAGCGCCTACAATATCATTGTTCTGCATACCTTTCCCCTGGCCGGACTTGGCGCTTTCTTTCTCGTACGCTATTTGACTCGCAATTCCTGGCTTGCATTGCTCGGCGGCTTTCTGTTCGCCTTTTCTCCCTTCCATTTTGTGCGTGCCCAGCATCACTACCACATCAACAACATACAGTTCGTGCCGTTTTTCGTACTGTACTATATCCGAGCCGTGAAGGAGAACACGCGCAAGTATCTGATTCTGGCCACGCTCTTTTTCCTGCTCAACGCAGCCTCAGACTGGAACTACATGTTCTTCGGCCTCTATTTCGTGGTCTTCAGCTACATTTATCTGGCCATCCGCAACCTGCGGCTGATTATGCCTGACCTGATCAAGAAGTCCGCTACTATCACTCTGATACCGATTCTGATTCTGTCTGTTTGGCTGGTACCGATGATGAAAATCGGTCTCACCAACAAGGAAGTGAACCTGCCGGGGCATAGGAGTTTCGTTGCTGATCTTGTCGGATTGTATCTCCCCAACTTCTACCATTGGCTCGGTTCGTTGGGACCTCTGGCCAAGATCAACGCAATGTATCAGGGTAACGTTTGGGAGTGTGTTTCCTATCTTGGTCTGGCGACCATTGTGCTTGTCGCTGTCACTTTCAATCGCTTGGTCCGTCCAGCGGCGCCATACTTCCTCGCGGCAATTGCCTTTCTCATCATGGCGCTTGGCGCCTATCCGCATCTCGCCGGTCAGGCAATTCCTATACGCTTGCCGGACCAGGTGCTGTCGCAGATGCCGTTTTTCTCGAACCTGCGCGCTCCCGTGCGTTTCATGACATACGTCTACCTTTTTTGGAGCATCATTGTGGTGATGGCTTTCCAGAGGCTCCTTGGTTCCGTCTCGACTCCGCGGCCCAGACTGGTGCTAAGCGTCCTGGTACCGTTACTGTTGTTCCTCGACTACTTCAATGTTTGCCATGACAAAACCGAGGTCGCGGCGCCACCCTGTTATCAGGCGATTGCCGCCGATACAAGCAGTTTCGGGATACTCAACTTACCGGAGGAGTATGTCACGTCCTGCCGGTACATGATGTATCAGGCCTCGCACCATATCCCCATTGTCAACGGCGCTACCACACGGAAGGTCGGCAAGTCGCTGATCGATTCTCTTGCCATGAATGACCTTGATGTGCAGCAGAGGCAACTGGTCGATGACAAAGTGAAGTACCTTGTAGTTCACAAAAACCTTCTCGCAGACAAGGTTTTCGACTTGGCCGCCTATCGAAATCACTACGGCCGTTTTTACGAAGACGACCGCAGTGTAGTGTTCAAGGTCTACTGAATAGACGGCATGATAGAGAGGTTGGTCTCAACTCAATATCTTACTAGTCAATTCCACTCGGCATTACTGGTGGCAAAGCACTGCTATTCGGTGTAAACCGGCTCCGCAATCCATCGACAAACTCTAGTAATCGCGCCTTGTCCTCCGGTTCGAGCACGTGCAAACGATGCAACGCTGCCGCATAGAGCCAGATCAAAGGCGCCTTGATGATGATTACGACTATCAGGTATAGCCACGGGTAAGCCAATTGCGCGGCCGTACGTACGGGCAGGAAGTGACTGTATTCGTAGCTTTCCAAAGCGTAGTTGATCAGATAGACTACTACTGCTGCAAGCAGAATCTTGGCCATCTTTCCGAACTCATAAGGTGCCGGCAGCACGCGGTTGCTCAGATACCAGGTCAACGTTACGAAGAAGGCGTATGCGGCCACTGTCGCCCAAGCCGCTCCCATCATGCCATAACGCGGTATCAGCAGAAAATAGAGCACAAGGCAGAAAGCGGTGCTGAAGCCATGCCACATCTTGAGATAGGTCTTCTTGGTATAGTAGAAACCGCTGTCCATAAACATCTGTATTCCATCCGCCGCGTATGCGAGAATAACAATCGGAATTATGGTGTAGCAGGCAAAATAACGTCGATCCATCATCACCGAGACAATTTCGCGGCTGTAGACTGACACGATCAGGCCAAGCACCGAGTATAATAACAGAGCATAGGTTGTTAGCCGTGCCAGGAAGCGAACCCCTTCAGGTTGACGCAACACGTCCACCATTTTTGCCGTCCAAGCCCGAATCGTAGGGCTAAAGACAAATGTGCTAAGCACCTGCGCAATCTTGTAGCCGGCTGAATACACACCCACTTCCGCTGCACCAAAGTAGCGATTCAATATCAGGCGATCGCCGCTGTTCATGACAAAACTCATAAAACCGAGAAACGTGAATGACCACGAGAATTTGACAATCTGCCAACTGATGCCCCAATTCAACTTCTTGGCCGAGCGCCAAAACACCGGCCCGCCGACGGCCAGTACGAAAATCCCCGTACCCAGAATCCCCGCCCACAGCACTGCGGCAACCTTGTCCGCCATTGTGTATAACAGCACGATATTGAGCGCAAGCGTAGTCGTGAAGCTCGCTGACGAGATGATGATATACTTGGTTGGCTGCTCAGTTGCCTGAAAATACAGAAACGGAACGATAAACGCCATCTGCATCAAATAGCGCACGGCCCCGAGGATGATGTAGTTGGAATAGACCGGTGACTGAAAAAGGGCCTGTGAAACCGGCACGCTGGTCGCGCACATTACCGTTGTCATCAAACCGGCAACCAGGAAGACCACATACATGCAGGTCGACGTCACCAACCGTCGATATTGCTCGTCGGTTCGATCCCGATAGAATCGGATATAGGCTATGCCGTACTGCGTCAGAAACAGCAGTGCCACGATATCCATCGTGCGGTTGAGGACTTCTAATCGCCCATAATCAGCCTCCGGCATCAAGCGGCTGTAAACCGGCAGCAGGATAAAGCCGATCCCATAGTTGAGCGCCTGTCCCAACCCATAGATGATTATTTGGCTTAAGAATGATGCGCTCTTGGTCTGCTGTTTCGCCATCTGCTTTCCGTGGTGACTTAAGTACCTGTTCGCAACTCCGGTAGCGTACGAGATCATCGAGCTCGAATCAACTTAAAACAGCGCACTTCCCCGTATGAGTCCGGTGGTTTATTGCGACAGTTCGCTCTTGTACAATACATCGGCGGGGCTTATAATTGCTGAACGATATTCATAGCCATACGGAGAAGTGACTAGTTGCCCAATGCGGTTATCGCCATAATACTAATAATAGCAGCCCTGATCGCAGTGGTTCTGTCACGTCTACAGCGGATCTATAAGCGCGGGCACTATGGCCTCTGGATTCCGTCGTACATTAAGGGAGTCTTCGCCAAGCCGTCTGATCGGGACAAACGGGACGGGCCGCTGCATATCGTTTTCATCATTGCCGATCACTTCGAACCGGGACATGCCAGCGAATCACTTGTAACATGGCTGGCACGCTATCGAGCCGTTGTCAGTAAGCACCATGACAGCTTCGGCAATCCACCCAGACGGTCTCTGCACTTTCCGATTGAGCAGTTCTATGACTACCAGATTGAACTGCTTCTGCCGCTGTGCAGGGATGGCTTTGCCGAGATTGAGATGCAGCTCCATCACTTCGACGACAACTCGCAAACGGTGCTCGAAAAGTACCGAAAGGGTTTGTCTGATTTCGCTCGGTACGGTATTTCGCAGACGATTGACAACCCGCCGCAGACCCGTTTCGCCTTCGTCCATGGCAACTGGGCACTTGACAACTCGGCGGCACATCAGACGCCGAATCCCTGCGGGGTCAATGATGAAATCCGCATACTGGCGTCGCTCGGCTGCTTTGTAGACGTGACCTTTTCTTCAGTTTTGACAACATCACAGCCGAGACGAATCAACTCCATTTACTATGTTGCGGACGATCCGCACGCGCCCAAATCCTATGATGATGGCGTTCCGGTTGAAGTCGGCAAGGCCCCGTCCGGGGACCTAATGCTGCTGCAGGGCCCGCTGCTCTTCAACTGGCGTGATTGGCGGTGTCGCACCCATCCAGCGGTGGAAAATGGCGATATCTGGGCCGGTTACCAGCTGTCGCCGCGACGCATTCCGCTCTGGCTGAAGGCCAACATCCATGTGCTCGGACAGCCCAACTGGGTTTTTGTCAAGCTGCATTCCCACGGGTGTCGGGGCACCGATCTTGACGCTCTCACGGGCGCCAGTTTTGACCAGACCCTGTCAGTTCTCGAAAGCGTCTACGACGATGGCAGGGAATACGTGCTTCACTACGCAAGCGTGCGTGAGGCCTACAATATCATCAAAGCTGCAGAGGCAGGCCGAATCGGCAATCCCGAAGATTACCGCGATTTCGTCATCAAACCATATCGCGTCAATAAGGCATAGTTCGTCAGCGAATTGGGGAGGGGGGAGTACTAGTCTCGATTCCAGGCTTTGCCGAAAAATATCCTCTTCAGCATCATCTTTGCCAGATGGAAGTCTGCCTCATATTTGGAATCACCATACATGCTTACGCGGCGCAGGCGGAACCGTTCATCAACTGGTAACGCGAACGCCCCCAAGCCGGGCATGGTCGTAAAACCCGCTTGATAGCCTGCCTCCCGCGCAGCGGCTACAACCGTATCGTTGAACGAACCAGCCGGATAGCAAATTGCCGTGACGGTATTTCCCAGCTTCTGTTCCAGCAGGCGTTTGGATTCGAACAACTCACTGCGGATGGTCTGCTCGTCGAGCCACGCTAGCTTGCGATGTGTGACTGTGTGAGATTCGATCGCTACACCTTGCTCGGCAATCTGTGCCAGTTGCACCCAACTCATGCAGGAAACACCCAACGTATACTTCGCTGCGACAATTTGTTCCAGCTTCGTCACAATTGAGTCAACCTCCTCAGCGTCCATCTGATCCAGAGCGTGGGCGAGCGCCCGGCACGTCTCACCTCTGCGATCTTCATCTGCGACCGACGACTGACGGATCACTTGGGCAATTTGCTCTTTGAATTGGCCGGCAAGACCCTGTAGCCTCGCCCAGCCGTCCGAATCGATGTTGCGAGTCAGATTGGTCACGCGAAGGTGCCAGAAACGCTTATCAGTGCCGATAAAATCGGTCGGTGCAAATACAACCGACTCGCAGTGATGCTTGGCCAGCACCGGCAAAGCATATTTAATAAACTCGAAATCGGCGTCGTCGAACGTCAATAGCGCCGTACGTCTGTCCGGCTGTTTTCTGCCGCTGACGCAGTCGATATACTCGGATAATCCAGCAATCCGAAAGTGCCTCTTGATAGCGGCCACTTGAACGTCAAACGATCTGTAGTCAATGCCCACGTCATATATCAGATATCCAACATCCCCGTTGCTCCGGTCGGTGACTCGATGGTAAACAAACGCAACGAGTGTCGCGTCACCGGTGACAAGCTCGGTGATGAATAGCAGGAAGCGAGTAAGTCCCAGATAGTAGCAGACGAACCCAACCGCTGTTCGTATCAGTTTTCGCACTGTAGCCGTCTGCTCCTGAATTCCGTTGTTCCGTACTCAGGCATCAACGTCGTTGTCAGCATAAAGAAAATGCCACCGTCCCGGATTTAACACATCCCCCCTGATCGGACTCTCGTTGTCGACATGGATCACCATCGTCCGCGTCACTTTCCGTCTCACAAAGCCGAACTGCTCAAACATCCTGGTCAGGCGCTCTTCTCCGAAGTAGTAAAATGTCACAGCATCAAACCCCTGTCTTCTCACAAAACACAGAAATTCAGACAGCAACAGCCGGAACATCCGGTCAGGTTCGACCGCGAAGAAGTCCTCAATATGTGTGCCGTCCGGGCTAGGCCGATAAACGACATAGCCAATCAGCTTCTTGTCGCTTTTACGAACCAGTGCGAATACTCGAAACTGCTTGTACGGGCAATCGGCGAAGCGCCAGTTGAGGAAACAGGCGTTGCGTTCGCCAGTGATTGTATACATCGGCTGCGCCTCCTGCCAGAGTGCGTCGAACCTCTCGTCGAAGCGGGTCAGATCCTCCCAAGCGTAAACATCTTCAGGCTGCAATATGAGCTTTCTGTACCGTCGTCTGAGCACCCAGTCAATCGGATAGGAGATCAGCCGAGCCAGCGGTGTCACTTTCAACCATTTCCTGACGTATCTCTCCGATCTCATCATCTTCACCATCCAGACGGTCTGGCCGATTGCCCGGAATCCATCCTTCTCCAGCACCTTTTTGGAGATAGTATTAGCGGTACCGTATACAAAATCCAATCCCGATTGCCTCATGTACTCAAGCATAGCGCTACGTAGCGATTGCACCAACCCGGTGCCACGATGGTCTACTCTGATTGCTAGATCACCGGCCACCGCGGCATTAACCACTCTGCCGTTTATCGAAATCCGGCGTGGGAATAGGGCGATAGCCCCAACCAGGGCATTTTCGGTGTCTCTTGCCGCAAAACAGGCTGCTCGCCCGTCGGGATTGTTCTCGTAGAACATAGCATACTTTTCCGGGGGCCAAGCGGGGAAGTCGGCTCCCCAGAAATCAAGTATGTCCTGTTTGTCAGCCGCCAAATCGGCCTGATAAACCCTGTAACTCATTTCAATCCTTTCGTATCAGGATGTATGCGCAACTACCTGAAAAAGTCAATCTTAAAACAAAAGGCGGCCTTTGCCGATCTACCTATTGTCGTACCTTGCCGGTGATTGGAACCTGCATACAAGAGAGTACTTGTCAAGTCGAGAAAAACTTGTTAGAAATAGAGGGTTTATGAGTATTTGGGGCTGTATCCGCCGCCGCCTTGCGCCGCTGTGCCGTAGGTGCGAGAAGACATCAATCACTTTCCAGCTAGATGAGATGCACCGCGCTCATGGACGGCTGGCGGTCACGGAAACAAAAGCAGTGTCTTAGGGGTTTCGGGCTTATCCGGCAGCCGATATCGCCATGTGGTTGTGAACAAGGAGAAGTGTTTGAAAAGCGACTCAACTCTGCATCTAATTGGCCTGTTGTTTCTTCTGGCAACCGGCAGCTTTGTATGGTTCTATTCAGCACCTCTCTGCGGTGACATGCCTATGCACGTGGCAGTCGCCAAAGCACTCGTTGATCTTCTGGCTCACACGGGCGCAGCTAACTACCCCTACGCATTAAACATAGTATTCTCTTCGTACGCGTTGCCAGAAATCATATTGGCTTTCTTAGTAAAACTCTTTGGCGTAATCTATGCTTCCAAGATCGCATTGACCGCTTATGCAATCGGCTTTCCCCTCTCGATCTGGTTTCTCGTTAGCCAGATTGAGCCTGAGACTAGATGGGCCAAGCTGATTGGCTTTCCCCTAACTCTCAACTACTTCTTCCATTGGGGCTTCTGGTCCTATATGGTAGGCGAAATTGCCGTGATCTGTGCTATCGCAATGTCGATCAGGTATGAGTCTACTAATCGGTCTTGGTTGATCGGTGCTCCAATGCGGGTGGTGACGTTCTTGATGCATCCTGCGCCCGTGATAGCGTTGGGCATTTATGACACCATTACCGTTCTCGTCGACCTTGAACACAACCCGAAATGGCTCAACCCAATCTCATGGCAATGGAAGCGCATGTCCATGCTCTGGGTGCCCACGCTGCTGTGTATTGCAGCCATGTTTTTCTCGCTTGGCAACTCCACTGGTTCGTCCTTCGCCGTGTCGTGGGGCTCTGCGAAGGCTCAACTCATTCAGTTGGTGAGACCGTTTTACATTACCAGCCAATGGTGGGAATTCGCTATACCTATATTGATGGGCTTAGCTCTGATATCTGTTGTGTGTTATCAGATCGTGCGGTCGCGGAAGCGGGTCAGCATCTTGCTTGCAGCTTTGTTCATGGTTCTCGTCGGCTTATTCCTGCCTCGAGACCAGTTCTTTGGAAACTCCTGGGAAATAGGTGCCAGAATTGTCTTTATTGGACTTATTCTCATCCTTTCACTTACGGCCTTGTTCAAGAGGGGACTCGCCAAAGCCGTATTGTACTGGGTGATTATATCATTGACGCTGAATCTTGGTGTAAGTCACGCCCTCTGGTATGTCCACAGCAGGTCATCTGAAAGAGCCCTCAAAGTACTACAGGAGAACTTTGCTGGAGCGAAGATAAGTACAGAAGTCCACCCAACGAAGAACGGTCCCAGTTCCAATGTGGGACGCCATATTGCCGCATGGGCCTGGTGTTTGGGATATGTCGCCGATGTCCCTAACGGCGTTGGCATCGGAGACTTTGGACCGGTGAAGTACATCGGTCTTGATACTGCAACGATTCGTAAAGTAGGAATTCCCCAAGGCCTTATTGTCTATCACCCATACATGCTCGATAGCCTTCCAAGACCAGGCTATCGCCAAGTCCTTTTGCGAGGGGATGATATCTACACGATCTATAAGCAGTGAACAGTGTCTTGCTCATCCAGGTGTCTCAGTCCTGTAGTTGGCGACTGAATCCCAGCGGTAAGAGAATACTTGCCAAGACGAAAAAAACTTGTTAGAAATAGGGAGTAACTGTATGCTGTGTGATCATCTGTCCTAAGTCATTGCCGACATCTTTATTAGGAGAAGAGACCGTCTTCCTTGCTCAAACTTTGCACAGCCGGGTTCAGTACGGAGATCGGGGCGGGTATCGAAGCTCTTGAGTGTTAATGAATAACGAAATTGCGTATAAGACTTGGAGAAGGCACAGAGTTTGCACATAGCTTTAGCGGAGTATTATCATTCGTGCGCAAACAACTTAAGTCGGAGGGATTGTCCCTGCACGTCCCGGAGGTTAGCATGTCAGTGTTTTCGAAAATATGCTTTGTGGTAGCTACTGCAATAGTCTTTCTGACAACGGCAATGAGCAGTGTACAGGCGGCGCCCACTCAATCACTTCGCTCGGGTGCATACTTCTGTGGTACCGATGGTACTTGCCTGTGGTACAAAGCTGGCGACCCCGACTGGGTATTTCAGCGCTTCACTTACATAATGGGTTACGGCGACTGCGCTGGAAGCATCGGCGAATGGCACACCAAGTCTCCCGGTTCCTATATTGTTCTCTATACGAGCGGTACGGACATATCCGCCTTCAAGAGCTACACTTCCAACAGCTATATGGGAGCGAGAAAATCAACCTACATACGCGACCGTATGGTGCAACTTGGTGACATCGAAGAAAAGGCATATCTGCACTTCTATAACGACACCAAGTTAACGAACTGGAATGGCACTGCTTACGACACGTTGCTGATTGTTGGCACCAATTCGATGACGATTACTGCCAAGGACTCTATCAGTCGCGTACCCAACTCTTATGTCAACTATCTGTTCTATTCAAAGAACACCTACTCCGGTGAGACACGCTTGGCCCCGAACTTTGCGAATGCGAAAATGCGTTTGGCATACAAAGAGTTTATCACGCAGGCGTTCAACAGCCAGCGCATTACCCATTGGCCGACAATTACCGGGTATTGGGACGGCATATACTTCGACAACTATAATCCGGGAGGCATGCAGGGAGGCCATCTCGTTTCCGGCGGTCTTGTTGTCGAAACCGGTACTAACCCCAGCAACTTGCTGACTTACGGCACCGATGCTTACGGCGCCTGGGGCTGGGATTGGATGAAGATCTTCGGTCGCGAAGTGCGCGATACGCTCGGGACTTCCGCCCAATGGTCGGCTGACGGGAAGAAGAAGGTGCTTGCGTACAATGTTGGCGTCGGATTCCGAACCGAATATATGTATCCCGATTCTTCGGGAGCTGATGCCTACAACTACGAGTTCGGCTTTGATCCCGTGATGTGCGCCAATAACAGTTACTATCGGCTGGAAAATCTGTACACGCGCGATTCTATCGCAACTCTTAACGGCGCGACCTTTTTCTGGTGCAGTCGTGTACGTACCGACCTGGTCACGAAGCGGGAATCAATCTACAATAATCTTTGCTTCTATTATGCTGCCCGTACCGACTCAACCTGGATCTATATGCGCCCTGAGCCGGGCAATGCCTATGGCGTTTTCTACAATCCCGGTTTTGATACTTTGGCATGGATACCGGCGATGGGCTATGATCTCGGCGTCCCGATTGCTCACTACCAACTAGCGACATCAGGGACTTCTCCTGACATGACTGGTGCACAATACAAGGTCTGGACGCGAGACTATCAAGGGGGTAGGGTTTACATTCGTCCCAAGGATGACATTGACGCACCCGTCTGGGGTTCAACCTCGACTCCGGTTACCGTCAGCCTTGGCGGGACTTACCAACAACTGAATACCGACGGAACCCTGGGTTCGGTGATCACATCGCTGTCGTTGCATGCTGCCGAAGGCGCGATAGTAATTCCAGTCAGCACCGGCGCCTGCGCGACGCCTCCATCTGTTCCGACATTAAGCAGTCCTGCCGACAGCGTGACGGTGGCGTCTCGCACACCGAGCATCTGTGTCAACAACTCGACGCAATCCGGGTCGTGTACGCAATCGACTATCTATGATTTTCAGGTCTCTACCGCATCCGGTTTCGGTGCGGTAGCTTCTGAGAACAGCTCGGTAGCCCAAGGCACTTCGACAACTTGCTGGACGGTTGCGGTAACGCTCAATCCCGGACAGCTCTACTATTGGCGTGTTCGCGCCGGCAACGGAACCTCGTGGTCAAGCTGGTCATCTACTCGGAAGTTTGTCACGCCCAACAGCGCGCCCACGGTGCCGACACCATCCTCACCGGCGAACGGCGCTACCGTCACTTCGGTTCAGCCGACACTGACAGTGACAAACTCCACCGATGCGGATGGCACCACACCGACCTACCATTTTCAGGTTTCGGCTACGTCCAGCTTTACAACTATTGCCGTGGAGAATTTGTCGGTGGCACAGGGTTCAGGCAGCACCAGTTGGCTGGTTAGTTCGGCTTTGGGCAATTTGACCACCTATTATTGGCGCGTCCGCGCCTACGACGGTGTCGCCTATTCAAGCTGGAGTAGTTCGCGCTCTTTTTATGTCAACCAGCCGGTCGCCAATAATCCACCCACGGTGCCCACACTTTCGGCGCCTGCCGACGGAGCTACGATGACTTCCCTACAACCGACTCTGGTGATCGTGAACTCCACTGATCCGGAAGGTACGACGCCGGTTTACCACTTTCAGCTATCAGCATTGTCCGGCTTTTCGTCGATCACCGTGGAGAATCTCTCGGTCGCTCAGGGTCAATCAACAACTACCTGGCAGGTTACCCCGGCTCTCAACAATCTGACAACTTACTACTGGCGAGTCCGCGCCTCCGACGGTCAGGCTTACTCTGCTTGGAGTGGTTCGCGATCATTTTACGTCAATCAGCCAAGTGGAAACAACCCTCCGACGGCTCCGACCTGCAGTTCGCCAACCAACGCCGCCAAGGTATCCAGCCTGACTCCGGATCTGATTATCAACAACGCAACTGATCCCAACGGCGATCCGTTGACCTATCAATTCGAGTTGTACAGTGCTTCCTTTTCAACTCTGATATCACAGTCATCCATGATCACACAGGGTAGTGGGAATACTACTACCTGGCGAGTGCCAGTCACTCTGTCACAAAAGACAATCTACACCTGGCGCGCGCGTGCCTACGATTCGCAGGCCTGGTCGAACTGGATGACACTTGCCAGCTTTCGTACTAATCGTCCACCTTGGACACCGATACCTCGTACGCCGGTGAACGATACTGTTTTCGGATCGATACATGTGCTGGTAACAAATAACACGACCGATCCCGATGAGGACACGCTGACGTATGATTTCCGGGTTTTTTCTGATTCCCTGTTGACCAAACAGGTCGAAGTCGGCCTGGCGATACCGCAGGGCACGAGCTACACTTCTTTCACGACCGGCGGCTCCTACACCAACAACAAACCCTATTGGTGGCGAGTGCGCGCTTTCGACGGCGGCGCCTGGTGCAATTGGAGCGACCCCACGGAATTCTGGCATCTCGATATGGCGCTTGATGCGGCGGACGCGCCCACACTTGTCAGTCCCGCGGATGGCTCAACCGAGACGGACGTTAAGCCGCAATTCCATGTCACTTGGTCTGGGAGTGGTTCATCGGTATGTCAGTTTGAATTGGCAACTGATGCCGGTTTTAGCACGATCATCGACGGCGGCTCGGTTGTCGGCGATAAAGGCGCGGCTTTGTGGACTGCAAATCGCCCGCTGGAAAACGGCAAGACGTACTACTGGCGCGTCAAACGGGAGCAAAGCGGTTATTCACAAGGCGCTGCTTTTTCCGTGAGCGCCAACATTTTCCTGTCACCGAATCCATTCTCATACTTGGATGGTGTAATCACTATCCACAATCTCCCCCCCGCTTCACGTTTTGAGGTCTACACGCCTTCCGGCGACAAGGTCGTGGAGTTGGACAACCTCAGCGGTGATTATAGCTGGAACGTCCTTAACTCAAGCGGTGAAAAACTCGGATCAGGCGTCTTTCTGTATTATATCCGATTTAACGACAAGACGGTGGCCGACAAATTCATCGTTGTCAGATAGCTTCAACTTTCTAACTTCCATAATAAGATTATTCCAATCAAGTCCGGCAATCGCCGGACTTGATCGACTATGCGCCCGTGATAGAGCGCCTAATCCGGCTGGGAGTGTCATAGGAAACGGAGGACAATATGCATCGGATCAGCAAGATCAGTCTCTTTGTTGTGGTCGCCCTGTTGGCGATCTCAACCAGCGCTTATGCCCTTTCCGGTCTGGGGTTGGGAGTTAAGGCCGGTGTGCTGACAAGCTACAAAAACCCGAATCTCAAGCTCGACACGTACAAAATGAACGACCTGAAATTCTACGGCGCGTTTGTCAAGTTCGGAGGGCAGGGGATGACTCTTGAAGCCGGTGTCGAGACCTTCTGGAACAAGAAGAATCTCGATCTGCTCGGCAGCAAGATTGAAGTCAAAGCGCGCGATATCCTATTGACAGTTACCGGCAAGTTCTACTTCAAATTCCCAATCATCAATCCCTTTGTCGGCGCGGGAATTGGCGCACACAAGTTCACGTACTCCCACACCGGGGATCTGGGCGGGTACTCCAATGTCACAATTAATATCCCGGATGATAAGTCCTACTTCGGCTACCACATCGTCGTCGGCGCCAAAACCGCGATCGCGGTGCTTCCGTTTGACCTTTTTGTAGAGGGCAAGATAGGCAGGGTAAACTCCACCGGCGACCCAACCGACTTTACGATACTCTCCGGAGGGGTGATTATTAATTTGCCGTGATTTTCTATAGGTCAAAACCGTTTCGGTTTTGACCTTAACTCGTTATTAGTTGGCTCGTTACATCGTCTTTTCTTTCATCATCATAATCGAGAAGCGTAGCGCTACGGCAAGCGTGTCACCGGCATAAATGCCCGGACGGGCGGACATAACGGGCGCCCAAAAAAGTACGTCTCTGCGCAGAGTTGGCGTCCAGCCGAAGTCGCCAGTGCGAGTTTGTCCGCATCGTCCGACGTCGGTGACATCACCTTCTCTACTAACTGTGTTGGGGGAGATTTTTGGAGTGAGGCGCTACAAAAATGGGAAGGCGGGGTAAGTGGTTGGGGCGGGTTGAGGGAGGGGAGGGCGAAGGGGCAAGGATGGGTCGAAGAGGGCAGAATAGTGTTGAGACTTATTTTAAGAATGTGATTGGGTGAGGGTGTCAACCTGCCGTAATTGTTTGTCAGGAGGTACTGAAGATAGGACCATGGCGGCACGTAGAGCAAATTTAGATCGAGCTACTCTTGACCTATTGGACCAATTAGGGTATCCTCTCGTAGGCAGGGCTGAGATCAATACAACGACCATTAGCAGGAGGAGGCACAAGTTGCTGTCGGGAGTTGAGCGAATGCGATTACGTTTCTCTAGAAGTACAGAAGCAAAGAAGAAAGCAAAGCTCGGTCAGTTCCTTACACCAGAGAGAACCGCACGATTCATGGCGGGGCTTTTCAATTCGACCCCAGATAAATGGTGCCGTTTACTCGATCCGGGAGCAGGCATCGGTTCTCTGTCGTGTGCGTTTTTCGAACGTTGCTTGTCTGGTGAGTTGCATTTCGAAAAGATCGAAGCTGCCGCATTTGAGTTGGATAACACGCTTTGCGATGAATTGAATCGATCGCTTTCGCTCTACGCCGAGCCCCTAGGACTCGAATTTGAGATTTCATGCTGCGATTTTATAGCGAGCGCCGTAAGCCTTATTCGGGCGGGGCGCAGCAATTACACGCACGCAATACTTAATCCGCCTTACAAGAAGATAGGCAGTCTTTCGCCGGAGCGTTTGCTGCTCCGCGAAGTTGGTATTGAAACGGTCAACCTTTATTCTGGTTTCATGGCTCTTGTGATAGGGTTAATGGCGCCTGGGGGTCAGGTCGTGGCAATTATTCCGCGCAGCTTTTGCAACGGCCCGTACTATCGGTCTTTCCGCGAATTGTTGCTTAAGAAATCTGCGATTCACCGAATCCACCTATTTAAGTCGCGCAGTAGAGCTTTCAGGGATGACGCGGTGCTGCAGGAAAATGTTATTCTCTTCTTGGAGCGGGGCGGGCAGCAAGGTGATGTTGTCGTATCCACATCAGAGGACGACGAGTTTCGGGATATGGCCGTGCATACTTACCCATTTGATCGCATAGTGTTGGGGGGAGATCTCCAGAGATTCATTCACGTTCCAACTTCAACCGAGCGCAGCCCCATCGAATTGTATGCTACCATGGAGCACTCCTTAGAGAGTATTAATCTCAAGGTGTCGACGGGGCCAGTAGTCGATTTTCGGCTAAAGGAGCACTTGCGGAACACGCCCACATCTGGTACGATTCCTCTCCTTTACCCTGCCCACTTCTGTGGACAGCGGATCGTATGGCCAAGACCTAACATCAAGAAACCAAATGCAATCGAACGGAACGTCGCGACGGAACGGTGGCTGTATCCTAATGGGTTTTATTGCGTGGTACGTCGTTTCTCGTCAAAGGAAGAGAAGCGGAGGATTGTCGCCAGTGTGGTGCAGCCGGACACCTTCGGTGGTGTTGATGTGTTGGGCTTTGAGAATCACCTAAACGTCTTCCACAACGACAGGCGCGGATTGTCGGAGCCACTTGCCCGCGGACTAGCCATGTTTTTGAATAGCACCGCCGTCGATTGTCGTTTCCGCCGGTTTAGCGGTCATACACAGGTTAATGCAACTGACCTGCGAACCATGACATATCCGAGCCGTGAGCAATTGATCGAGCTAGGCGAATGGATGATGACCCTCAGGGCAGATCCAACCCAAGCCATGATTGACGCACAATTGGAGAGAGTAACCGCATGCCAAAGAAGAAGAGTCGCCTCAACGAAGCGCTGCAAATCCTGATCTCTCTGGGCTTGCCTCGCGCTCAACAGAATGATCGCTCTGCCGTGAGTCTACTCGCGCTACTTGACCTTTCACCGCGCAAGGCATGGCCCGATGCTGCGAACCCGCTAATGGGTATCACGCCGATCATGGACTGGGCGCGTGAGAACTACCGCATGGATTACACTCCGAATACTCGTGAGACATTTCGTCGCCAAACAATGCACCAGTTTGTGGAAGCAGGTATCGCGCTCTACAACCCTGACAATCCGGATCGGGCAGTGAACAGCCCAAGAGCTGTCTATCAGATCGCACCATCGACATTACTCCTCCTACGCACGTTCGGCACGTCCAAATGGAACGAGCGTGTCAAAACATATCTAGCGCAGAAAGGGACGCTAACCGCCATGTACGCTAAGGAGCGCAAGCAGAACCGTATTCCGGTGCAAGTGGCGCGAGATAAGAAGATTTTGCTCAGTCCTGGTGAGCACAGTGAGTTGATCCGAGCGATTATAGAGGACTTCGCCTCCCGTTTTGCACCGGGCAGCGACTTGGTCTACGTTGGTGATACTGGAAATAAATGGAGCTATTTCGATGCTCCCTTGCTTGCCAAATTGGGTGTCGAAGTCGATACCCATGGAAAGATGCCGGACGTTGTGCTCTACTATGCCGAGAAGAAGTGGTTGCTACTCGTGGAATCCGTCACCAGCCATGGTCCCGTCGACGCCAAGCGGCACAATGAGCTGGCACAGCTGTTTGACAGTTCGAAGGCTGGGCTCGTCTATGTAACGGCCTTTCCTGATCGAACGGTAATGGGGCGCTATCTCGGCGAAATCGCGTGGGAAACCGAAGTGTGGGTCGCGGACACTCCTTCTCACCTCATCCACTTTAACGGGGTGCGCTTCTTGGGACCGCATCCGGCTCCCTAGTGTCGCGCCGCACGAAGTCGGTACGTATCCGTGCTCTCGTCATGTTACGATACTCTCCTGAGGCAGCGTCCGGCTTGAGTCAATCGTTGCGGGTGAAATGAGAACCCACCCGCTGGGTGCCCTTCGACAGGCTCACCCTTCGACAGGCTCAGGGCGAACGGCGCGCGGCAGGCCACGCTCCCACTTCACCCGACCCCGACCAGCTAAGACCTGCCGCAACTCCGGAGGTTACCGTTCTACAGCACGCTCCAAGCTATTGCTTGCATATGTCGCATCTTCGCTGCATATTGATTCTACATAACTATTATTGGAGGCAGTCTATGACGAAGAGGCAGATTGCGGCATTTTGTGCCGGGACATTAGTGCTGATCATCGTGATTCTTGGGGGATGCGGAGATAAATCGGAGAATCTGGTCATCGGCGATTTCGCATACCCGCTGCATGTGGGGCAGGTTTGAAGGTACGTCGGTATGGAGTATACCGCCTTTTTTCAGCCGGAAAGTCTCGCTGCTACGTACACGACCAGCTATGGACTCGTATCGGCGGTGGAAATAAAGGAACAGACGGTGGTCGGAGATACCATTCCGGTCTATGCACTGAAGATGACAGAGACAGTTAATGGTCGTGAGACGTACTACTCCTGGGACTATTTCAACAATCGTCCCGGCGGTCTGTATAGTTTCGCATATTCGCATCCTAACGGAGGTGGTATGCAACCTCGCAAGCTCACGGGCGACGTACGCCAATACCGGTTCCAAAACCGCACGTTTGCAAGCATCAGCGAATTGTTCAGATTCATCGAGTCCCCCAGCCAAAACCAAGCACTGGGCAGCGATTCTATCACTCTCGAAACTCCGCCCTTCCTTTGTGTCAAGTATCCCTTGTCTTCTGGCAGCGAATGGCTGACAACTTCACCGCCGACAGTATGGCCGATTGGCAAGAAGGTGCTTGGCTGTGTGGATATCCAGGTCCCGGCGGGTACTTTCGCCTGCGCCCATATCCTCTGGCGCTATGATGTGGACACCAACGGTGTGTGGGATACGAATATCGAGATGCACGATTACATCTCTCAAATCGGACTGGTGAAGCGAGAGGCAATCATTCGCGGGATTGAGGTTACCGGCTACGAGAATCCAACGGGTATTGGCACCTACGACGTTAGTCGGGTCATGGAGCTACAATCGACACACACACCGGATTAGTCCCGTATCTCACCAAGCTGGTGGGTCTTTCGATCTTGGCTGCTATCTTAATCTTGCGACACTCGCTTGAGGCAGCGGTCTGCTTGAGTCAATCGTTGCAGGTGAAATGAAAAACCCACCCGCTGGGTGCCCTTCGACAAGCTCAGGGCGAACGGGCACGCACACGACCCTTCGATAGGCTCAGGGCGAACGGGCGCGCACACGACCCTTCGATAGGCTCACCCTTCGACAGGCTCAGGGCGAACGGAAGGTAAAAAGATGCCGTCAGGAAGGGATTCCCGACGGCGCGGGGCGGCGTCCCCTACGAGCGCGCCACACATTCCCACTTTTCCGTTGTGTCGCTGCAACATTCTCCGTAGTTTGGGCGTGTAATAGGTCAGAAAACGCGATTCACTTTTGCACGGGTTAGACATACTTGGAGCTACATAAAACCTACCGCAATATTGGGCGCTATCGTCAGGTCATCGCCGTCCTGATTAAGTACGGATTCGGCGAAGTCCTCGACCGGATGAACATGTCGTCCTATCTGAGAATCGGTAGCCGGAAACTGTTCGCCCGACAGCAGGAAATCGCCGCGTTCAGTTGGGCGGAACGGATACGTCTGGCGCTGGATGATCTTGGCCCCACTTTTGTCAAGATGGGGCAGATCATGTCCACACGACCGTTCCTGCTACCGGTTGAACTGGTCATCGAACTGGCCAAACTACAAGATCAAGTTGCGCCGTTTCCGTTCGATGAAGTTCGGCAGACGATTGAAAAGGAACTTGGCAAGCCGCTGGATCAGTTATTCAAGTCCTTTTCTCCCGATCCGGTAGCCTCGGCTTCACTCTCGCAGGTGCATCGGGCAACCACGCTCGCCGGTGATGATGTCGCGGTCAAGGTACAGCGCCCGAATGTGAAACAGATCATGGAAAAGGATCTGTCGATCTTGCGCGATCTGGCGGTGCTGCTTGATCGCTACATTCCCGAAGTGCGTCAGTTTAATCCGGTGGCAATCGTCGATGAGGTGGCAAAATCGGCCAAACAGGAAGTTGATTTCCTATATGAAGCGCGCAATTTGGAAATCTTCGCGCAGAACTTCGCCGATGATGACCGGATCTTCTTACCAAAAGTCTTCTGGGATCATACTTCGCTTCGTGTGCTAACACTCAGTTTTATCGACGGCATCAAGATATCAGATATTGCCCGATTGCGCGAAGCTGGTGTTGACTTGGAAGTCGTCACTCGCTACGGCGGGCAATTATTGGCGAAACAGATTTTTGAATTTGGCTTCTTCCATGCCGATCCGCATCCGGGCAATCTGTTTGTGCTTCGCGACAACCGCATTGCACCGGTCGATTTTGGCATGATGGGCAAACTTTCGCGCGGCGCGCTGGAATTGGTCGCCGACCTCTTGATTGCGGCCACCTCCGATGATACCCGTCGGATCGTGCGAGTGCTGCAAAATCATGAATTGCTTGATGATGATGTCCGCCCGGAGGCTTTGGAGGCTGATGTTGCCCTCTTCCTGCACCGCTATCGGGGAATCTCGTTGGCGAAGCTCAATATGCGCTCGCTTCTGAGTGACGCTTTCGAAATCATGAATGTGTATCGAATCAAGTTCCCTCCGGAGTTGATGATGCTCGGTAAAGCGCTGGGAACTTACGAAGAAGTTGCGCGCACTCTAAATCCGCAATACGACTTTATCACTGAGCTGATGCCATCGATCAAGAAACTCTCGACACGCAAGTTTACTCCGGAGAGCATTTTCAGCGATATATCCACGTACATGCTTGATCTGCGCGAGCTGCTGGTCAATTTTCCGTTTGAGATCCGCCGCATCGCCCGCAACCTGCGCAAGGGGGATCTCTCGATTTCGTTTCATCATAAGGGTCTGGAGCGCCTGATCCTTGAATTGGAAAAGGCCTCAAATCGACTCGCCTTCGCGTTAATCATCGCTGCTCTGATCGTGGCATCGTCTCTTATCATGACCCGTCCCGTCGGCGTAACGATCCTCGGCGTGCCGGCTCTCGGTCTCGTTGGCTATGTCACTGCGGGTGTTTTGGGCATCTGGCTGGTGATCGCGATCCTCAGATCGGGGAAGCTCTGATATGGCCAAGAACCGGATGACCTACTCCCACTCACGGCTGGAGACCTTCGAATCCTGTGCGCTCAAATTCAGATTCCAGTATGTCGACAAGGTCGATATTGCCCGGCGCACATCAGTCGAAGCCTTTCTGGGCTCACGTGTTCACGATGCTTTGGAGCAACTCTATCGCAACAAGCTTAACGCCAAGGTATGGACGCAGGAGGAACTGGTTCGGTTCTTTACGGACATCTGGGAGAAGCAAAAATCGGAGGATCTTTTTATCGTCAACAAACAGTTTTGTCTCGACGACTACTACCACCAGGGAGTCAAGGCGCTCGAGGATTATTGGAACCGTTACCACCCTTTCGACGGCGAAAAGACAATTGCTCTCGAACATCGAATCGAACTCTTTCTTGATGACGCCAAGCAGTACAAACTGCAGGGGTTTATTGACCGCATTTCGAAAACTGCTTCCGGTGTTTGGCAAATTCGCGACTACAAAACCAAAAGGGCGCTGCCTACGTTACAGGAAGCACGTCTGGATCGGCAGTTGGCGCTCTATCAGATCGGCTTACAACACATGTGGGACGGCACCGAGAATGTCGAGTTGATCTGGCACTACCTGCTATTTGACGAAGAAATCAAATCGACGCGAGAAAAAAGTGACCTCGAAAAACTCAAGATCGAAACCATTCACCTGATCCAGCAAGTCGAGAAGGCAATTGACGAAAACGATTTTCCGTACAGGGAATCCAGACTCTGTGATTGGTGTGACTATTTCGATATCTGTCCGGCAAAGAAACACCTCGCGCAGGTACGTAAGTTGCCGCCGCGCGAATTCAAAGAGGATGAGGGAGTACAACTGGTCGACAGCTATTCGCATCTTCTGGTGGAAAAGAGCCGGCTCAATTTGGACCTAAAAGATCTTCAGGCTAAACTCGACGAACTCGAGGAAGAGATTTTTGAGTTCGCCCGCCAGTTTGGCGCTGAGCGACTTATCGGTTCCGACCGTCAGTTGCGCGTCACGGCGAAGGAGACCTTTCGGGCGCCATCGGCAACTGACAAAGCTGAAAAGGAACTTCGTGAGCAATTGGAAGCGTTACTCAAGCGCGCCAATTTCTGGGAACCGGTTTCTCAGCTAAACAGCCAGCGGCTGATCAAGCTTTACGAGGACGGGGAACTGCCGCAATTCATCCGTACGCAAGTCGAGCGTTTCTTGACCCCCGACACCAAACGCCGCGTATATCCTTCCAGACTCAAAGACTACGACGACAACTTCGAAGGCTGACATCCTCGGGCTTCGTGCAGTTGCCCTAGAAAAGGTGTTCGATCCGGCGCCCAATGTGCGAAACCGTTTGCACTTGCGGAGCCCGTTTTTTCTTTTTTGTAGCTGCCAATGGGGTGACTTTCTCGAATCCGCCAACCAACCGGACCTTTCGAGATGACCGAGAACCTATTGCCAGACACAACCTTAAGCCATGTATGGTTTTAGTACACTCAAAACGGGGCGAAAAACCTTGACTTTTCCACACCTGGCTCATATATTGCACACGTCTGCGTTAGAGTACTTCTCGCTGTGCTTTTGTGCTTGAAGACTTGTTGAACTGGAAGCAAATGAGGCGTTAGAGACCATTCGGTCAAGCTAAGAATATGCAAAGCCTTGTTACACAGCGCGACTTTGTATCAGAAGAACCCACGCTTTTCGGAGAGTGAATGTGAAAACATTAAGAATCCTCGCCAGTCTAGCTCTCTACTTGGCACTCATCACCCAGGCTGCTCATGCTGCCGGTGGAGCGCATCCTTGGAGCGATTCGCTAAAGGCGCAAGCGCTCTTTAGCGGGCCTTCTCTGCAGGAAGTGTTGAACGGTCTCGGTTACTCAATCAATGTAGCGAGCGACGAGGTACCTTTGCAAGTGTTTGCCCCACCATCAAATGGAACATCGGGTGAAGCGACGCTGAAGTACAAGAACTCGTCCTCCAATGCCAACTTCGGCTGGTATTCCAAAGGCACGCCAGCGAACAAGACGCAGTTGCTTGCTGCGAGTGATTCGGTTGGTTCGCATGCGAATATCACGATACCGGCTGGTGATTCTATTGGTTTTTACCTTGGACCAACGCTTTATGACGACATTTGGTACACCCAGACCGTTTTGAACTGGGATGTCTACAGGCATATCAAAGTGTTCTCCACTGGTTCGCCTAACAAGTACGTTGTCGCATGGGAGGATCTCCCCGACGGTGGCGATCAGGACTTCCAGGACTGCATCCTTGAAGTCCATCTTCAGGATCCTAACGAGTTGTTTCTGACTTTCGAGGGTTCGAACAACATCTCAGTCTGTAATCCCGACTCAATCTGTTTCCTAATTCATGCGGCCAATGGCATCGGCAATCTGACTCTTTCCAAGATGGTCAACAGTGTGCCACAGGCGCTCGCTACGGGCCCGTCTCCACTGACCTATCGCTACTGCTTCCTGCCAACTTCCTACGCCATTACCGATTACCGCTTCATTTTCCGTTTGAATGATCAGGCATCCAATCAGATACTCGACACATTCGATATTCATCTCGCGTTTCAGAATATGCCGGTACTCACGGTTGATCCCGACTTCATTGATACCCTGATCTGCAGGCGCGACACGATCTGCTTCGATGTCGTTTCGGCAGTTGATCCGGATGGTGACCCAATTAAGTATAGCCTTCTATCGGGGCCTGGCGTCATTGATTCACTTACCGGTAGGATTTGCTTCCTACCCAATGATGCGGACTCGGTCGATTATCAGTTTATCGTAATGGCTTCCGATCCTTGCTGTTATTCGTTGCCGCTTCCCAGGACGCAGTTGCCTTGCCCGCGAGACACAATTACCTACCGAGTGTTGCTGCATAAGCCACCCGTGATTGTCTCAATACCCGACACGACCATGAGGCTCTGCAAACTTGACCCAGTTTGTTTCCCGGTGTCCGCTGCCACCCCGAGCGGGGTGCAGGTACCGGTTATCAAGGACTGCGGTCCGGGCACTATCGCCAATGGTCAACTCTGTTTCACTCCGACTGCCGCTGGCTTGTATACCTTCTGCTTCTACGTTAATGACGATTGCGGCGGAGTTGTGCGTGACACTGCTAAGATTACTATCACTCTGAATAATCCGCCGGTTGCCAATGCCGGCAGAGACTCGTCACTCTCCCAGTGCGCACCGGCACCGATCTGCTGGCCTGCAAGCTGCAGCGACCCGGACGGCAATTTGCAATCCTGCACTCTGCTTTCCGGTCCCGGCACCTACAACGGTTCGCAGATCTGTTTTACGCCGACCGGCACAGGTATCTACACTTTCATTCTGAAAGCCACCGATTTGTGCGGCGAGACTGATGTCGATACGGCTATTATCACTGTTCACGTTGGTCATCCACCAGTGGCTTTAGTCCGCGATACAACGGCAACTCTTTGCACGGCGACCCAAATCTGTTTGCCGGCATCATGTAGCGATCCCGACAACGATTTGGCCTCATGTACGCTGTTATCCGGTCCCGGCGTTTATAGCGGCACAGCCATCTGTTTCACTCCGACTATCTCCGGCACGTACCAGTTTATCCTGAAAGCTACCGACGCTTGTGGGCTCATGGCGTATGACACAGGCACTGCGATTGTCCACATCAACAGTCGTCCCGACGTCGTTGCCGGCGGTGGTAGCTTCACTCTCTGCCGTCCGGAATCGATCTGTGTAGCGATTAGCGCCTCTGATCCTGATAATGACAACCTGACTTTCACCACCACGATGGGCAAGGTTGTGGGAAACAGCATCTGCCTCTGGTCCGGTGGTGAGGGAAGACGGCAGCTGGCGTACAATGTTATCGCTACTGATCCATGCGGCGCCAAGGATACAGCACTTTATCTGGTGAACGTCCTTGTCAACATGGTACCGATTATTCAAGTACCGACACCGACTACACGGACCATGTGTGATCCTACGCAGCTCTGCTTCACTGTCACCGCTGTTGACTCTATTATGGGAAAACTAACTTACTCGATACTTACCGGCCCCGGCACGATCAACGCTAACACCGGCCAGGTTTGTTTCACACCGACAAGTTCGGCCACCTACAATTGGCAGATTGTCGTCACCGACAGTTGCGGCAAGGCTGACACCGGCAGTGTTGACTGGCAGGTTGGTTTCATTCCTGAACCGAGTGCGGTCGTCGTACCGCTGGCAGGTGATACCGTCGTCTGTTTCGGCGATACCATTGGCTCTCTATGCAAGACCGTGACTTACACCGACCCCACGCAAAGCACTACGATCACCGTAGTCCCGAGCGATCCCGGCATCTCCTGGTCGTTCGGTTACAGCAACGGCAGCGGACAACTCTGTTTTACGCCGCGAGTGGATGTCACAAAGACATACGACTTTACGTTCAATCGCGTAAACGAGTGCAATGATACTTCTACGAGCATCTATAGCTATGGGGTCAAGTACGACCGGTGCGATTCCGCTTGCATGATCATTTCCCTTGAACAGACCACCTGCATCAATATCGGATCGCTTACGCCGGTCAGAATTTCGCTCACCAACGGCAAGATTCCAATCGGCGGTTTTGATCTGCTGATTCAATATGACGTCTCAGCTTTCACCTTCGTGTCGGCATCTCTGGGAGCGGCAATCAACGGGTGGGAGTACTTCACCTACCGGCTTGGCCCATTTGGTAATTGTGGTTCCAGTTGTCCTTCAGGATTGGTCAGGTTTGTAGCTCTGGCCGACGCCAACAATGGCGCCAGCCATCCTCCTGTCGGTCAATTTGATCCTGATGGCGTGATTGTGGCTATGACGTTTCGTGTAACGTCGAACGCCACCTATGAAGGAATGGTCTTTCCCTTGAGTTTCTACTGGTATGACTGCGGTGACAACGGCATCTCGTCGGTCAGTGGTGATACACTGATAGTCGATAGGAGCGTCTATAACACTGAGGCGATTCTCTGGGATGAGTTTGATGAGGTTGGCTTCCCGGAATCTAATCGTATCGACGGTGTCGGCGCGCCTGATACATGCCTCGTCGGAAACAAGAAGACTCCGTTGCGTTGTGTCGAATTCCACAATGGCTCGATCTGCATTATCAATGCCGACTCGATTGACGCGCGCGGTGATCTGAATCTTAACGGCGCTGCCAACGAAATTGCGGACGCAGTGCTTTACACCAATTACTTCCTCAGGGGAATCTCGGTCTTCACGATCTCCGTCGCCGGGCAAAAGGCAGCCTCAGATGTCAATAACGACGGCCGCACGTTGACAGTTGGCGATCTCGTCTACTTGCTTCGCATTCTCACTGGCGACGCCGAGCCGATCCCGAAGCTGTCTCCGTATGCTGATCAGATTGACTTCACGATGAAGGAAGCCGACGGCGCGACCACCCTGCAGGTCGAAAGCCCGACGCAGATCGGTGGCCTCTATTTGCAGTTCAAGACTACGGGCAATTCGGCGGCCGAAATCACTAGAGATCCTGCTCTTGCCGATATGGAAATCCAGACAGCGAGTGAAGGCGATCAAACGAACGTCATCATCTACTCGAATCGGAAGGGGGCGGTGATTCCTGCGGGTGTCAACACTCTGCTGACCATTCCCGGCTCCTGCGAGATTGTGCGCTTGGAAGCGAGCGATTACTATGGCAATATGCTGGTATCTCGGATTACTACGACATCCAGTGTACCGTCACACTTCGTGATTGGTCAGAACTATCCGAACCCGTTCAACCCGACGACGACTATCAACTTCTCGCTGCCAACGCCGACCGCTTGGACTCTCAGCGTAATCAACGTCAGTGGTCAGGTTGTCAAGCGCTATACTGGCGCGGCGGGAATCGGCTCCGTAACCGTCACCTGGGATGCCACCGATCAGGATGGACAAGCGGTTGCTACCGGTGTCTACTTCTATCGCCTTGATGCCGGAGACTTCAGCGAAACCAGGAAAATGGTGTTGATGAAATGATGTTCAGGGTGTAACTTACAGCACGATAATCATTACGGCGCCGATCCACTTCGGCGCCGTTTCTTTTTGCATCAGTCGTCCGGGCGGTATCCCTATAGGTGCTCCAAAATTCTCAATCTCTCTACGCCCGACTTCGTTCATCACGTATTCCCGATAGTTGGAGAGAGGACTTTCTCTACCGGAACTGTCAATCTTTCTATAGTCACTGTCGATAGATCATTAGAGGATAATGGGGTAGAAGCAATCCTCAATAAGGGGCTTTCAATGCAGAACAGATCTAGAAGAAGAGAACGAGCGTCTCCCCCGCGAGACCATCTGATGCCGCGAACGACCGATTACTTCATAGAGATAGTCCTGCCTGTGCGCCATATCGGTTCCGGCAAGTTAAGAGACGCTTCGCAAGGCGTCATCAAGATGGGGGCAACAGTTTCTTTCACAGCATACATGGCTGGAGGAGTTGGCTATGCTAAACAAGACAATACTCTTAGTTGAGGACAACCCGGACGATGTGACGCTGACACTGCGTGCATTCAAACAACATAACGTCCAAAATGAAGTGGTGGTGGCGCGTGACGGCATGGAGGCCCTTGATTTCCTATTTGGCATGGGTGCCTACGCGAACCGTGATGGTGAGAGCATGCCGCAGTTGATTTTGCTGGATCTGAAGCTGCCCAAAATCGACGGCATGGAAGTACTGCGGCGCGTCCGCGCTGACAAGCGCACATGTCTGTTGCCGGTCGTGATCCTGACTACCTCGCGTGAAGAGCAGGACCTGACAGATAGCTACACTCTGGGCGCCAACAGTTACATCTGCAAGCCGGTCGATTTCGAACAATTTATCGAAGCTGTGCGGCAACTCAATCTCTATTGGTTGGTCTTGAATGAGACTCCTACACACAATGGGATATTGGTATGAGCCAGAAACTCTCCGTGTTAATCGTAGAGGATTCGGAAAGCGACGCTGCTCTGTTGGTCAGACAGCTCGAGCGCGCCGGTGGATATGAAGTGTATCACGAGCGCGTCGAGACTGCCGACTGCATGCGAAAGGTGCTCCAGCAAGGATCGTGGGATGTAATTCTCTCAGACTACAAAATGCCTCAATTCAGCGCGCCGTTAGCTCTCGACGTGCTGAAAGAGTCTGAACTCGATCTGCCCTTTATCGTTGTCTCCGGCAGTATTGGTGAAGAAATCGCCGTGGCCACCATGAAAGCGGGTTCGCATGACTACGTAATGAAAGACCATATGGCTCGCCTGGTTCCAGCCATAGAGAGGGAACTGCGCGAGGCACGGATGCGCGCTTCACACCGTGAGGCCGAGAAACGCCTGCGGGTAACTGAGCGTCTTCGCGCTGTCGGAGAAATGGCAGCGTCGATTATTCATGATCTCAAGACGCCGATGCAGGCGGTCTTGACCGCTACGGAAGTGCTCTCGCAACATGACTTGCCCGGCGAAATGCGTGCCAACCACTGTCGCGATATCAACGAACAGGTGCGGAGGATGGTTTCTTTAACGCAGCAAGTACTCGAATTTGTCAAGGGCGAGATCAGAATCAGCGCGAGCATGATTGATCTGATTCGCTTTTGCGATGACACCGTCAATTCGTTCAGAGCTACTCTTTCGGGCACCAGTGTCACCGTGAACTTCTCGTACATGCTGAACGGGGGCGTGTCGCCGTCGGTGATTCTTGACTCGGAGAAAATCTGGCGCGTGCTCATCAATCTGATGAATAACGCCCGAGATGCCTTGCAGTACGGGGGTGAGATTAACGTCCGACTGATGATGAACCGCGAGATCATTCGCTTGGAGGTGGCAGACAACGGGCAAGGTATACCGGAGATGATACGCAACCGGATCTTCGAACCCTTCGTCAGCGAGGGTGGGATTAAGGGTACCGGTTTAGGGCTGGCAATCGTGCAGCAAATAGTGAAGGCACATGGGGGTACGGTGACCTTTGAAACGGCAGAAGGCAAGGGAACGACATTTATCGTTACGTTGCCGCGTGTGGCGTTGAAGTCGGCGAATCACACGCCGATTGATGTCGTGCATGCATTGCAGGGTTGAGCGGGGGCACCACACCTGACGGCTTGCCGTACCCTTTTCTTTTCTCAATAGTCTTTCCCTTTCCAATTTGGTCGGTCGAAGTGGTAACTCTGGGTTAGCGACGCCCATCGCTTCGTTCCGTTATGGAACTGTTGAAAAACTTCTGTGTGTGTCATTCTGGAGAGCGCGAAGCGCGGCGAAGAGTCTCCGATTTGTTGCATTATGGGAGTGTTGAAAAACCTCGGAATTGGCATTGCGAGGAGTCAGGGTGGGTGAGAGAGAGAAGGGGCAATGACGACGAAGCAATCTGCGCGCCTGCAGCGGAAGAGCGCAAATCAAGATTGCTTCGTCGTGTTCCACATCCCGCATCACCTCTCCGAACTCCTCACAATGACACGGTCTGGGTTTCTTCAACAGTCCCCATAAGACCCAAAATAAATAGACCGCATCCGTTTGTACGGATGCGGTCCATTTCTTGTTCTCTAGGTCGTTCTACGGAACGTTCTTATTTGCGACGACGCAGCGACGCGCCGAGACCCAGCAGACCCATGCCCAGAAGAATCATCGAGCCCGGTTCAGGAACCACGCCGTAAGTCTTCTCAAGCAAATCGTTGCCACATTCCATCGTGGTGTGGAAGGTGATCGATGACTGGGACGTCAGGTCAGTGCCCAGCAGCGAACGGGAAATCTTGTATTCCTTGATGTAGGTGTCACCATCGCCCGGGGTCAGATAACCAGACTCAAGGCCGGCGTACAGTGTGGAGGTCTCGGCAATATTGCCCAAGAGGCTGGAACCGGCGTTGATGTCGAAAGCGCCGACCTCGTTTGTGATGATCGGATCTAAACTGCCGTAACCACCTGGGACTGATGGGATGAAGTTCCAGTTGCTTGAATCCCCAACAGCGTAAAGCTTTGAATTTGAAACGTCAACAGCATAGTCGTACTTATTGGCACCGAAACCGAAGAACAGATCGCCTTCCGCATAGGTATTAATCGATGCGCCGAACGACGCCGTTACGGAAACGTAAAGATAGTCGTTGTCGTACGCAAAGTTCAGTCCTTCAAGGTCGTACTTCTCGCCACCTTCATTGCTATGACCCGGGGATGGCAAATAGCCGATACCATACGGATACATTATCGGAGAGGTGTTGTTGTTACCGTCGAAGACCGAACTGCCGAAATCGTAGTAGCCAGGTGACCATGTCACAGTCACACCGTATGCGGGATTGACTAGGAGCGCTACGGCCACTGTCAGCAGAAGCGTGAATAAGAGTTTCTTCATTCTTTCCTCCAAAAGGTTAAATCTATTCATCACCTCTTGCTTAAGCAAACGCCGTGCCATATTGAGGCGGCTTTTCCGAAAGATAAGTGGTTGTCAATCAATAGACTGTCGAAGTCATTTGCTTCTACTGTTCTCGGCCGGCCACGACCGCGTTCTGGTTGTACAGCTTTTCGACATACTTGTTGACTCTCTTTAAGTCACATTATGTAAGCGATTGATATACAACGAACTAACTATTTACGGCGATGTCGAAATCGCTAACAAAAAAGGTCTCTGGAAACAGAGACCTTTTTCTTGCATTAGCTATTATCAGACAACTACTTACATAATATGGGTTGTCCGGCTGCTGACATTCTCACAACGCTGTACGCCGGGTGGATACCGCCCGTGCCATCAGGAATGACTCCATAGAGCGTGTTATTGGAGGCCCCGATAGTTGTCGTATCAACCATGATCTCGCAGACATCAATAGCCCTCTTAGTCCCAGAATCGACCGTGAAATAGAGCTTTGCAAGAGCGCCTTTCCCTTCGCCCAAAGGAGGGGTGCTGCCGGTGATATCTGCCAGAAGGCCGACCAAAACCTGCTGCAACGAGTCAATTGGAAGCACCGACTTGACAGCGAAGCCTTCAGCGCGACCTTTCCAACTCACTGAATCATAATGCATCTTGAAGTTCTTCCCTTTGACAATCAACGGGAAAGTCAGTGCAGCCAGTTTCTCGTCATTATCCCAACCCAACTCAAAGACAAAATGATTGGGTTTCACTTGGCGCACAATAACTTCCGCCTTGTCCGCCTTTCCGTATGGGTCCTTCGGCTTATTTTGAGCCAGTAGCGTAACCGTAAACAGGACAATGAGAACCGAAGCGAAGACGATAAAGTGTTGCTTTTTCATTCATTTCCTCCCTGTAGCTAAGTTATCCTTGCTCTAGTTTCTTTATCTCTTGTTCAATCGTTTTTCTTACAACTGAGGCGGGGTATTGTTTCACGAATTCTTTGTACGTCTCAAGCGCCCGCACCTTATCTTTCTTGGAGAACTGGTAAATCATTCCAACCCTTAGGAGTGCGTCGGCCGCTTGCGCCGATTTCGGAAACTGCTCCCGCAACTCGACATACTGCCCGATCGCCTGGTCATACATTTTGTTATGCGAATAGAATGACGCCAAATAGGAAAAGGCCATCAAGGCCACGCGCTTGTCCCCGCTGTTCTTGGCCAAGTCCTTCAGTTTTTCCTCCGTCTTGCTCACCCACTGTTCCGCCAAAATTGGCTGCCCGATTTTCTTGAAAAAATCGGGAAGGTACATCATGGATTCAAGGGACTGCTGCGTATTGGGATAGCCATTGATTAGGTTGAGATACTCTTGTTTGGCGCGATCATACTCCCCCTGATCTTCGAAGCTCTGTGCCAGCATCTGCTGTGCTCCGATTTGCAGGAGTGTTGATCGTGGGAAGGCACCGGTCAGCTTGTGCAGGTACTCTCGTCCAGAATCGTAGCGCTTGTTCTTAAACTCGATCGTAGCCAGCTTCATCAGCGAGGATGCAATCACACTCGAATCGCCGGTTTTGCCGACTAGATCCTGATACATCTGCACGGCCTCATTTTTGCGGTCGAGCCGAGTAAAATACAGGTCGGCAATCATTCCTTTGGCGGCATCAACGATGTTGCCGGTGGAATCCTTGACTGTTTCCAAGAGACTGACCGATTTCTGGAAGTCCCCCTTGAAGTTGTAGGCTTCCGCCAGCAGCCGGGTTGCTGCCATTGTCAGTGGATTGTGTGGATAGCTGCCTACAATTTTCTGGTAATAGCTGATTGCCCAGTCGGCCTTCTGCAAAGCTGTTGCTGTGTCCCCGATAGACTGGTAGTGTTCGACGATGGTTTTTGGAAGCGTCATCACATCCATCGCCGGAAAGATCTTGTCAACCACCGGTGGGTAGAATAGATCAAGCAGCTTGGCATAAGCCGCCTCGGCATCAATCCAGTTGCCCTGTTGTTCAGCAGTATGGCCCAGCAGTAGCAGCGCCTCGCTCTGATGCTGTGGCGAGAAGTATTTGGTTTCGATGATCTGATTAAGTATCGCCACAGCCGAGTCCGGCTGGCCGCCGGTCACCATCAGATTTGCAGCCACGACCAAGGCCTTACCGGCCAGGAATGCCGCTTCCTGTTCTGTGGTCGACAATGATGCTTTGCTTTCCAGATTGGGGAAGAGGGTTTCAAACAACGAATAGACCTTCCGGTAGCCGCTCACCAGATTCAGGTAATCCTGTGTCGAGCGTAACTCCGGCTTGACACCATAATTGGTCACTGCCTTCTCGGCGTCGAGAAACGCCTTCTCCACTTGATAGCGTTTTGCCTCCGGTTGGTAGCCCGAACACGAGACAAGCAGAATCGCACACGCAAGCAGCAGTGTTAGGAACAAGGTGGTTGTCTTCATAACTCCCTTTAGCGCCATTAGTTTAGTTTATCGACCTTCCGGTACAAATCTTCAGGCCGTGAATAGCCGCATTGAGAACACCAATGGAGAATCTGTCCGAGCAGGTTGGCCTGTGTTTCATTACGGTAAGTTGTCCCGAGCTTTCGCCTCTGCGGACTCATTCCCTGAATCCTACAAAAATGGTAACGTCCGCCCAAACCATTGTCAAGCTCAATTGCTCTTTGAACGCAACCCCGGACATTTCGTTTGCGACCTCGGACGGAATCGCTATTATATTCGGGATGCATCAATTCGCCCGCCATACCCTCGATTCGCTCGAGTTCACCCGCATCAAGGAGGAAGTCGCCAAACTTTGCTTCTGCGATGGTGGCAAAAGACATGTCGAGCGGATGCTCCCTTCCAGCGACCCGCTCATGATCGAAACCGCATTGCAGGAGACGCTGGAGATGCGGGAGATCATTGAGTTCGAAGAAGCGATTCCGCTTGAGCAGGTCGAGAAGGTCGAAGCGCTGGTCGGCAAGATCAAAGTGGTAGGATCGATCCTCGATCCCGAACAGCTCAAACGAGTGGCGGATTTTCAGAAAATAGTCGTGGCGCTCCATCAGTACCGCCGGAACAAGGAAACGAAGTACCCGCGCGTCGTCAACTATCTCGGGCAGTTGGAACCGTTGCACGATCTGATCCTGCGCATAGATCAGGCAATCGACCGTACCGGCGAGATCAAAGATTCCGCCTCGCCTCGGTTGCGAAAGATTCGCAATGACAAAGTGCATGCGCGTGGCGTCATACTTGATCGGTTGCAACGCATCATCGGTGGCAAAGCCCATCGCGCCGATCGGCTGGATGACGTCATCACGATGCGCGACGGTCGGTATGTCATTCCCATTCCCGACAGCGAATACAATCCGAGAGAATCGGTCGTGCATGATCGCTCCAAATCGGGCGCAACCTTGTACGTCGAACCGACAGAAGCGATAGAGCTGAACAACAAGCTAAAGCAACTCCACATGGAGGAAGTGCAGGAGATCGAACGGATACTGCTTGAACTTAGTGACCTTGCCAGAACCCATTCAGCAGAGATCGAGCGCAACTGGGAACTCTACGGACGACTTGATTTTTTGCACGCCAAGGGGGCGTTTGCCGTGCGCACCGACGGTGTCATGCCCATACTCAGGCGGGAACCGGTTGTGAGTCTGCAGGCAGCGTACCACCCTTTGCTGTTGCTGTCAGCAAAACGGAAGCAGGATGTTGTTCCGCTGTCGCTTGAACTGGGGATTGACCGCAACATCATCATCGTAACCGGTCCCAACACCGGCGGCAAGACAGTGGCGCTGAAGACGGTTGGCCTGCTGGTACTGATGGCTCAGGCAGGAATGCTGATCAGCGCCGACGCCAAATCAGAGTTGGGAGTGTTTGAACAGGTCTTCGCCGACATCGGTGATGAGCAGTCTATCGAGCTGTCGCTTTCCACATTTTCATCGCATATCTCGCGGATTACTTCGGCTATCGCCGCGTGTGATGAACGCAGCCTGGTGCTCTTTGACGAAATCGGCGTCGGCACTGATCCCAAAGAAGGCGCCGCGCTGGCGGAAGCGGTCATTGAGTACGTGTCACGGACGAACGCCAGGTGCATTGTTACCACGCACTATTCCGCTCTGAAAGCGATCGCCGAGACTAACAAGAAGGTCGAAAACGCCTCGATGGAGTTCAACCGCCAAACACTCCAGCCAACCTACCGATTGAGAACCGGTCTGCCGGGATCAAGCTATGCGCTCGAGATGGCGGCGCGGCTCGGAATGCCCAAGGAAGTGCTGACGCGCGCCGGAGAGTTAGTCGGTACGCAGGAACGGTCGCTGTCCGACTTGATCGCGCGCTTGGAAAGCGAACTGATGTCTACCGAGTCCGAACGACAGGAGCTCAAAGAGAAACTCGCGCACGCAACTGAACTGGAACGGCAGCACAAAGAGCATGCTGATAAAGTGTTGGCGCGCGAAAAGCAGCTCCTGAAAGAGGGATCGGCAGAAGCCACGAAACTGGTCGAAGAAACCCGTCAGAAGCTTGAAGCTCTGGTTCTCGAACTGCAAAGTGACAAGACATCGAAGGAAACAATCAAGCAGAGCCGCAAGTCGCTTGACAAACTGCGTAAGGAATTATCGGTACGCACGGCAGCGCTCACACCGCCACCCGAACCGGGGGAGATACCGGAAGTCGGTGACAAAGTCTGGATTGATCGCATGCAAACCGACGGCGAATACATGGAAAGATTCGCGGACGGCAAGCGCGCCCGCGTGCGTATAGGTAAAGTTCTCTACACCATGAACATTGCCGATCTGCGCAAAGCAACCGGCGAAAAGAAGAAATCGTTCCTGCCCGAAGGAGTTAGTTACCAGCCTTACAAAGACGATACCCCAGTCGAAATCTCGCTGCGGGGAATGACGATTGAAGAAGCACGCGACGCGCTTGACAAGTACTTCGATGAGGTTTCGCTCTCGAACGTCCCCAGTATCCGCATTGTCCACGGTAAAGGGACCGGCGCGTTACGGCGGATGGTACGCGAATATCTCTCCAAGAACAAGATGGTCGCATCCTTCCAACTCGGCGAATGGAACGAAGGAAGTTGGGGAGTGACGATTGTGAAGTTGAAGCAGTAGGGCGGTTCTTCGAAACGTCAAACCCCGAATAGATCGGAGGAAATGTATGAACGTGATCAAGTCAAAAAAGATTCGACGAGACACCAAAAGGGTATTCTTAAAGATGGGTACTTGCTCCCGTACATTCTTCTATATCATAAACCGCGAATTTGGTTTTCCACTAGAAAATGAGGAGCATGCAGCGGATCCATTAGCGGGCGGAATATTGCAGCAGGGATATCAATGTGGAATGCTCTGGGGGGCTTCATTGGCTGTGGGAGCGGAGTCTTTTCGCAGGTGCGGTGACCGGGGTCGGGGCACCACTATGACCATAAAGGCAACTCAGCACATTATAAGATCATTCATAAACAGGACAAAGAGCGCCGACTGCTCGGAAGTAACCAGTTGCGATTGGTCAAGCAAATTCAGTATCGCGAAATACTTTGTCACCGGAAAATTCCTATCCTGTTTTTGGCTTGCAGAAAAATGGGCGCCGGAAGCGATCCAGTCAGCAACCGAAGGGTTATCCCTCGATCAAACAGGTCTATCTGAACAACCGATGAGTTGTGCTTCAGAAGTGGTTAGAAGAATGGGGGGCAGTGATGAAGAAATGGTGATGGTTTCCGGATTTGCCGGAGGCCTTGGTTTGAGTGGCAACGCATGTGGGGCGTTGGGTGCTGCAATGTGGATGAACACTCTCGGCAGGATCAGAGCAAAGAGCTATAAATCCTCACTTTCCGACCCAGATTCCGGGAAAATACTTAAGGCATTCCATGAGGCAACCGGTTATGAAATGGAATGTTCCAAAATATGCGGACAGCGTTTTAAGACAATAGATGAGCATACGGAATTCATAAAGAACGGTGGCTGTAATAAGCTGATTCAAGTACTCGCGGATACGAGTTCTCTATGCGAATGCCGACAGGGCGAACGTTCTGCTTGAGATAGACTTCACATAAGAAATCAGAACCCACCCGTTGGGTGAGATACTAGCATGGCGGGTTCCGCGTTGCACTGGAAACCCGACCCACGGGACTCCGGGTTGGGAACTTCGGCCGAGTTGGCGGGTAAGATGGGATAGATAGGGAGACAGTCTATGCACCGCGTTTCGGCCATCATAACGATACTGCTATTCCTGCAAGCCACCGTAAATAGCTTCGGCTGGTACTGCGTTCCGATGTCGGCAGAATGCTGCCCAGTTGTCGCCGCAAACTGCGATGCTGGTGCGGCAGAATCCAGTGCGATATGCTCGTTTACCTGCCCTCTCGAGCGCATCGCAGAAGCTAGCGAAGCGAAAGCACCGTGCGCCTCTTCCTGTGGAAACGGCTGCGGTGCTTCTGAAGAAGCCAAATCCGCCTCGCGGGAGGAGATGTCAAAAAGCGCGCCATGCCAAGCGGCAAGATCTGAAAAGTTTCCCACGTTGTTTCGAGCTTGTGCGATGCCGGACAACACGGAGTGTGTTGAGAGAGTATGCGTGCCACCGAGCTGCAAACCTGTGCGATGCATAATACTGCATCCGCTGCTTGCGGACTCGCCACCTAAAGCACCTTCTCCCGTCATATCAAAAGCAATTGAATCGCCCAACCAGCCGCTACTGGCGTTGTCCATGCCGCGGGCCGGGCCGACACTGACGCAAGTCTGGGGTATTAATCCGATCATTCAGACGACCGTTCTGCGCATTTAAGTCCGGGCAACGGCCATGAACGCGCGTGGCCACTACCGGAAGACATTAAATCGTAGAACCTAATTTACGGAGTGTATTATGAAGAGATTTTCTTCTTCAATAGCACTGTCACTAGCCCTGGTGTTGTTACTGGGTGTTGGCAGTGCCCTGATGGCCTGCGGAAACGCCTGTCCCGCGGGCAAATGTGCTGGCGCCGCGTCTTGTCCCGCAACGACATCAACCTCAACGGTTGTCACGCAGGCGGGAAGCACCGCGTCGAATCCGGCCGCTTGTTGCCCGGGACAAGCGAGCAGCTGCCCAAGCACGAATTGTCCTGACAAGAGCAAGTGCGGTGGAGACAAGTGCAAGGCCAGTTTGAATATCGGCAGCAAGACCTCATTGTCGACAGCGACGACGAAGTCCGGCGCGGGGGATGTTAAGGTCACAAAAGCCGTGGAGGTAAAGCCTCTAACGGCTGCTCCGGTTAAGGGCAATGGCTAATTAACCTGAGATCTCTGATATGAGAGAGGCTGCCCCACGCGGGGGCAGCCTTTTTTCTGAGAATACACCGAAGTCTCAAGCTGCTGGGATTCTTAACAGTGTCTCACAGCACCATCATGTGAATGCCGACGGGGCGACCGCTCTACTACAGATAGTCCTGGCAGAAACCTAAACCCACCCGCTGGGTGGGTTACAAAGTCGGGAGCACGGGGCTCCCGACCAACTTGACTATCTCACTTCTGGTGCAGTGGTTTTTCTTGGTCCAGCATCTTGATTTGTGCGGCGTAATAATTCTCCATCTTCGTGTCGCCGCTCTCCAGCGCTTCTGAACGGAGTCGCTTATACTGATCCCTGCGGCGATCACGCGCGCGTTTGTCTAAAGCATTGACCAAGTCCGTGTACATCGCCTGCAGGTCGGCGTCGCCAAAGTCGCGCGTCGCCAAAGCCGCGATCCGTTCACGGCTGGCGGGGTTTTCAACCTTGTCGATTAACGATGATGCCGAGACCGCAACCTGTTCTTCGCGCAGCAGAGTCATCAAGCCGTAGATATCCGCGAGTTGATTATCCTCGAAGTCGGTCGGCGCGATGCGGTCACTTGCGGATTCAAGCAACTCCGGGCGAGCCAGCAGCACCGCGACGAATTCTTCTTCCAGATGCGAAACCTTGGTTGGTTTCTGTTGCTGCGGCATTTTTGCGGCAGCGGGTTGATGACCTTGTTTGAGCAGCTTCAGATCAATATCACAACCGCGCGAAACCTCCTGCAGAAATAGCTCGCGTCGTACCGGATCATCGATCTTGAATGACAGCGCGGTCAGACGCTTGATCGTCTTATCCTTGACGCCGAGCGACAGCTTCTCCCAGCGGTCAGGTAACAGTGAGAGGGAGAAGTCAACGTACGATCTTGCCTTGGTGATCTGGTCGGTAATGGCTTGGTGACCGCCTTTGCGAACGAGGGAATCGGGGTCATCCCCTTTGGGGAGCGAAACAACCTTGACTTCAAGACCGGCCTCAAACAGAAAATCGATTGATCGCAGCGCCGCCGCCTGACCGGCTGAATCAGAATCAAACATCAGGATGACACTCGGTGTGCAGCGCGCCAGGAGTTGCGCCTGCTCGGGAGTAAACGCTGTGCCGGAACTGGCGACGACATTTTGCACGCCTGCTTGATAAAGAGACAGGTAGTCGAAATATCCTTCAACGACGATCGCTTCTTCCTTGCGCCGGATTTCACCGCGTGAATGCGATAGGCCATAGAGCACACTGGCTTTGTGATAAAGAGGAGTGTCGGGGGAGTTGATGTATTTGGCCTGGTCGTCCGCCTTGAAGGTGCGGGCGCCGAATGCGATCGGTTTGAGAGCGATATTGAAGACTGCAAAGGTCAGTCGGTCGCGGAATCTATCGTAGTAACCGCCCTTATCGCTCTTGATAATCAGACCAGCTTTCTCCAAGTCCTCTTCCGACAGGGATTTCTTTTTGGCGTGATTGAGGAAAGCATCCCAGCTGTCGAAAGCGTAGCCGAGCTTGAACTTTTCGATAATTTCATCCGTCAGCTTGCGAGTCTTGAGATACTCAAGGGTCTTTCGCGAGTCCCGCAGGTTTTCGGCGAAAAAAGTGGCAGCGACTTCGTGGGCATAATAGAGCTGATCCATTTCCTTGGAGTCGCGGTGATAAGAGCGCTCCGGCAGCGTGATATTGGCTTTCGCGGCCAAGAGCTTAAGCGCGTCAGGGAACGCCACTTTCTCGAATTCCATAATGAACGAGAAGACGTTACCCCCCTTGTGGCAGCCGAAACAGTGGTAGATTTGCTTGTCAGGGGAGACGGAAAACGACGGGGTCTTCTCGTTATGAAATGGGCATTTGCCCCAGTAGTTGCGCCCTTTGCGCTTGAGAGGGAGGTAAGTCGCAACCACTTCGACAATGTCAGATGCTTCTCGCACCTGTTCGATGATGTCATCACCATAGAATGCCATGGAAAACAATAAACGGTCAGTCGAGCGGTGAAGCAAGGCCGATGTTGGCCTACATGAGTCCGCGCTTACGGGACAGCGCTCCATACTTCTCAGAAACGGGGAACTACCTTGCCTTGAATCTGAGGTAATTTTCTCCTTGAGTCGCGGAGAGCCGCACCATATATTGACAGATTCTCTGCCGGTCGGAACGACTCTGGAAAACACAGATTCGCCGAGTGCGCGGAGACCGAAGAGGCATTGACTGTTTCTTCGGCGAAGAAGAGATTGGCCACCGTGCAGGTCTCTTCGCAGAAGCTGAAAGAATGTAGGTTTAAGAGAAACAAAACTAATGGGAGAAACTTAGATGGCAGACAAAAAAGCGGATCTGGCAGGACCTGGTATTGGCAATTATGAAGACTTGGAGAAAGTGCTGCCAGGCGATTATCGCCCGCTGCTCAACCGCAAAGACACACAGAAGGCGCTCTATCTAGTTAAGCACTATATCGAGGAGAACCTCTGTAAGGAGCTCAACCTGATGATGGTTCAGGTGCCGTTGATCGTTGATGTCAACAGTGGCGTCAATGATTATCTGGATCGCGACGGATCGCGTACTCCGATTCAGTTCCATATCAACAACGATTACAACAAGAATCCCATCGATGCGCAAGTAGTGCAGGCGGCGACTAAGTGGAAACGCGTTGCCCTAAAGCAGTTCGACTGCAAAGTGGGTGAGGGCATTTGCACCGATATGCGTGCCGTCCGTAAAGATTACTTCCTTGACCATGACCATAGCTGCTATGTCGACCAGTGGGACTGGGAGAGAGTGATTACCGCCGATCAGCGCAATCTCAACTTCATGAAGGACATTATCCGCAAAATCTGGAAGGTCCTGGTAGGCGCCGGCAAAGCGGCTCAAGAGCAGTTTCCCGCTCTGAAAGACAGCAAGTATCCGCAGTTCCCCGAGGAACTCAAGTTCCTCCATGCCGAAGAAATTCTGGAGATGTACCCCGATTTGCCGCGCAAACAGCGCGAGACGACCATCTTGCAGAAATATCCGGCGGTCTTTATCATCGGTATCGGCTGGACGCTTAAGGACGGATATCCGCACGAAATGCGCGCCGCCGACTATGATGACTGGGTAACTGAGACGAAGTCGGAAAAGGGTGAGCCGATGCACGGTTTGAACGGCGACATCCTGGTATGGAATCCGGTGACCAAGCGTCGTCATGAGTTGACATCCATGGGTATCCGCGTGACCAAGGACACGCTCAAGACGCAGTTGGAGATGACCGGTCAGCTTGACTTCCTGAAACTGCC
>CAIYYT010000104.1 GCA_903930455.1 uncultured bacterium
ATTTCCCAACACGACCTTTTTCAAACCCCGGGGAATCCCCCTTGTGGAACTGGAGGAAATCACGCTGGCATTTGATGAGTATGAGGCACTGCGGCTTGCAGATCTTAAAGGTCTTTATCAGGAAGATGCTGCCCTGAGAATGAATATTTCTCGTCCAACATTTGGCCGCATCATAGAGTCTGCCCACAAGAAGGTGGCAGACGCTCTGATCAACGGCAAAGCGATAAAAATCGAAGGAGGTGTCGTTACAATGGCACAAAAGCGAACATTCGAATGCTCTGATTGTGAGCATTCTTGGGGGGTCCCGTTCGGTACCGGGAGACCAGCAGCTTGTCCGAAGTGCGGAAGCAACAACCTACATCGAGCAAAAAACGAGCGCGGGCTTGGTAGAGGCGGTAGAGGTATGGGTTGCCGGAGACGCCGTGGCAATACAACAGCATCAGCAAAGGAGAAAGAATGAGAGTAGCAGTGGCATCGGATGACGGAATCACGATTTCGTCTCACTTTGGAAGAAGCGCAGGATTCATTATCTTCGACATTGACAACGGAATCACTCGGAAGCTGGATTACCTATCGAATACATTCGGGCACCATAATCACGGGGAATGTGATCACCAGCACGAGGGAGGGCAGCATCATGGACACGATGCCTTTGCCGATGCCCTCCAGGATTGTCAAGCTGTCCTCTGCGGTGGCATGGGGAGAAGAGCTGTGATGGATCTGGAAGCTAGAGGGATCAAGGCAGTTATCACTTCGCAAGAAATAGATGCAGAGGGCGCCGTGAAGCTATTTGCCCAAGGCCAGCTGCCGGCGACAAATGATTCTGCCTGCTCTCATTGAGAGATGCCAGATATCCGGCAGAGCGGAGACACAATTCGTGCGGCGCCCGATCCGCTGATGAATATTGAATTCTGTTTTGCGAGGAGTACGAATGGATACGAAAAATAGTGGTTTTCATACTAAGCTGATACATGCAGGGTTTCATGGCGATCCCACGGGTGCAGTGAATGTGCCCATCTACCAGTCGTCAACATTCGCTTTCAGAAATGCCGCCCACGGTGCGTCGCTGTTTGCGGGTGATGAAGAAGGCTATATTTATACCCGCATCGGGAATCCAACTATCCGTGCTCTGGAGGACAATGTAGCGGAGCTAGAGAACGGGTTTGGTGGTATCGCCACCAGTTCGGGAATGGGTGCAGTCAGCACCGTTTTCGTGGCTCTGCTGTCTGCCAATGATCATGTCGTTAGTACCGATTCGGTCTACGGCCCCTCTCGCGGTCTGGTTGAGAATCACCTCTCCCGTTTTGGCGTAACGTCCACATTCGTCAACACATCGAAGCTTGACGACGTTGAGAGCGCTTTCCGTCCGCAGACGAAAGTTCTTTACGTCGAGACGCCGGCCAACCCGTCGATGCAGGTTACTGACATCAAAGCGGCAGCGGAATTGGCGCATGCTCACAACTGCCTGTTAGTTGTGGATAATACATTTGCAAGTCCGTATTTGCAGAAGCCCCTTGATCTGGGCGCGGATGTCGTCCTGCATTCGGTTACCAAGTTTCTCAACGGGCATGCTGATATTGTCGGAGGAATCATTGTCGCCAACACGAAAGAGCTGTATAAGCGCATTCGTTCGTTGATGATCAACTTCGGGTGCAACATGGATCCGCACCAGGCCTTTCTTGTTCTGCGCGGAATTAAGACCCTGGCAATTCGTGTGGAACGGGCCCAGCAAAACGCTATGGCGATCGCCCGCTGGCTTGAAAACGACCCACGAGTGGCATGGGTACGATATATCGGATTGGAGTCACACCCGCAGCATGAATTGGCCAAAAGACAGATGTCCGGTTTCGGTGCCATGATCAGTTTTGAACTAAAAGGCGGATTGGAAGCTGGTCGGCAAATGATGGACCGGGTTCGATTGGCCACTCTGGCAGTTTCGCTCGGAGGCGTCGAAACTCTCATCGAACACCCGGCATCCATGACACACGCGGGCATGTCCAGCGAAAATCGCGAGGCCGCGGGAATTGGCGACGGACTTGTGCGCTATGCCGTTGGGATCGAAGATCTGGAAGATTTGATTGCTGATCTGAAACAGGCCTTGGAAGCATATTGATCCCGACCGGATGATCGGTCCTATTATTCCCTTGTTGGTGCCTGCCCTTGAATGGGGTGTGGACACCAACCCATGTAACGTGAGGTGGTTGACTTCCAAGCCTAAAAGATGCTCTGTATTGCTTGCAACCGGCGTCACCATCCCGATGTCGCCCTAATGCTCGAGGAGGCAAAATGCCAAATGAGAAGCGGTTCGACAACATCCTGGATGTAATCGGCAATACCCCCATAGTGAGGTTGACTCGGGTCACAGCGGGCCTCTCTTGTGAGGTTTATGCCAAGCTGGAATATTTCAATCCCTCGGGTAGCATAAAGGACCGCGTCGCCAAATACATGATCATGCAAGCTGAGAAGGATGGACGTGTCCAGCCGGGCGACACCATAATTGAGAATTCCTCCGGAAACATGGCAATGAGTTTGGCGCTCATCGCTATCCAGAGAGGATATCACCTTAAAGTGGTAGTGCGTGATTCTATCAGCAAAGAGAAGCTGAGCCAACTTCTAGCTCTGGGAGTAGAAGTCATCAAGGCGGACACTTCCCTACCCCCACAATCACCCGATTCCTATAACAACATCACGCCGCGACTCGCGAGAGAATTGAAGCACTGCTATTTTCCGGATCAGCATAATAACCGGGAAAACAATGAAGCACACTACCGGTCCACCGGTCCAGAAATCTGGAACCAGATGGATGGTCGGATTGATTACCTGGTCGCGGGAATCGGTACCGGTGGAACCGTAGGCGGAGTCGGCCGCTATCTGAAAGAGAAAGACCCTCGTATCCAGGTGATTGCCGTGGACGTGGAGGGTTCCGTTTACACAGAATACTTCCATTCGAAGAGACTAGTACAGCCGTCCCCTTACCTCTTGGAAGGTCTAGGTGATGAATTTATCGTCGGCTGCGTCGATTTCTCGGTTATTGACAACGTGGTTCAGGCCTCCGATCGTGAAGCCTTTCATCATGCACGCGAACTGGCCCGACAGGAGGGAATTCTGGCCGGAGGCTCCAGCGGTGCCACTATCTGGGCGGTGCTGAATCTAGCCCGCACTCTACCCGGTCCAGCCCGCATCGTTACCATCTTCCCGGACGGCGCGTCTCGTTATCTCAGCACCATCTTCAATGACGAATGGCTGCAGGAAAAGGGCTTGTTGTAGCGGAATAGCAATGCTTCCCCTTGAGGAAAGCTACAGTCTGCAAACTCGTTTCTGATCAGCTACCTTGGTCAGAGGGTGCATCGATATCGCGTAATGTTGCAGCTTCTTCGTCAGTATATCCCAACGCCTTCCAATCAAGCACTCCATTCGGTCCATGACAGTTGATGCAGGTAAGCGCGCCCTTCTTGCGGATAGCGTGGCTGATTTCCAGAGAGGCATCCTGGGGAATCCAACGTGGCTCAACTTTTTTGAGACTGTGCACATCAGAGTAGGCAGACGTCTTCCAGCCATCGACGTTCATGAAGTCCATGAATTTGTCCATCAGGTAGAACTTGAACATCCAACCGTACATCATTGGCATCATGCTCTTCTCCAGCTCTTTTTGTGCCGCCAGATCTGCGTTTCCTGTTCGGTAGTAAGTCGGGAGGTTGTATGGTAAGTACATGCCGCCGAAGGGACCCATGTTCTGAAGGTCAATGTGCTGTTTGCCGTTGAAAAGCTTCATGGCATAGAGCTTCGATGGTCGACCCTGTTTGGCTATAGGTCGCATGACTCTCTCATACCAACCAGCATAGTCGAAGTCTTTGAATTCAGGCCAGACATGTGTTGGATCATAGAACCGATACAGATTCTTGCCGTTGGGATTGTCTCCGATTGGATTTCCCAAGAACGACCCGTCACCATCCCACCAGACATAGACGATCCCTTTCCCCGGCTCGGTTTCCTTGAGGGAGTCGGTGTAAACGTAAATGCCAGGATGCTCCTCGTATATCGGCTTCGAGAAATCTCGATAAGTAGCGTTATCAGGATGTAATGAAGGTATATGGCAAGTCTGACAGGCAACCTTCTCTGTATGGCTATTCAAATAATCGGCGATTTCCGGGTTACCCGTGTGCGGGGCAGCAGTGTGGCAGTTCTCACAGGCGACTTCGACATCAGGCAGGTCATTTGCCATCATGGTCGTCGTATGTGTCCCCTTGGCAATGTAATGCCCTTCGGTCGTGTGGCAGTCAGTACAATTTACGCCTACGGCCGCATGAACATCCCAGGAAGGCGAATACGGCGTGCCTCGCTTGGAACCCGGATGCAGCACTCTGGGGTGC
>CAIYYT010000105.1 GCA_903930455.1 uncultured bacterium
TCTTGCCTGACAACACCTGAAAATCAACTACCGCCCGCTTTTGCACCGGCAACAGTTCTTCACCAAGCTTCTCCCGCCATGAATCGACTACGATTCCGGGAACTCCATATTCGGTCAGATGTGCTACTTGCATACTTGTCTAACTACCCCTCCTATTCGAGGACTGAGGATCGTCCGTTCACGTCCCACAACTCGACACTGCGCATGAAAGACAAAAGTCACACCCGCCTTCGGTGATCACTTCACTGCCGCATTCTACGCAGAACTTCCTGCCGCACGTTTCGCAGCGACAAACGTTCCTTCCGGCAATCAGCATTCCGCTGCACGGACACTGCATCTCCACCATTTCTTCGATAAGCATTTTCGTTTATCCTTTAGGGTATCGTCTTCTCTTACTTAATATACTGCACATTTGTGCAGTCGTCAAGAGAAATCTATCTCTTGAGCGCAGTTTTTACGAAATTTTCTGAGAGCTAGTTAAGTATCTGTATTACAATAGGATAGCTAAACTAGAAATAGGACGGGCCTAGCCGTCGTAGGCCCGGAACACCTACACCTGTGTATCTACACACTAGTGCAGTATAAGGAGCAGGCTCTAAGGTCGTGATTGGTCTGGTCGCTGGCCGTCACGGGCAAGCATCACATGGCGCAGGTCCGCCACGGAAAACGTAATTGATCAGATAAACAATGTCGGCAATGTTGATCTCTCCGCTGCAGTCAACATCTCCGGCTGCCAAAGGATTGGGTGCTGCGCCGCCGGAGAAGATGTATGCCACCAGATAAACAACATCGACGATATTCACATCACCCGAAGCGTTAACATCCCCGCATAAAACTGCCGGCGCCTCGTAGACACGAACGAACCTGGAGACGTTTACCCATTGTTCCTCAGACTCGTCCCACTCCTGGCCCAGTACCTGCGTGTTGTTGCAGTCGGCATCGTAAGCGTACTGGGTTCTGCTCACCACAGCAGCCAGCAGATTCACTTCCACTTCCTCCGTAAGGAGATCACCTGTGTACTTAGAACTGTCCTTCAACGCCTCCACCCAGTCAGTCTCTTCCCACACCGAGCTCACCGCCAGAATCTCACGGTGGGAAGCATCGCACGTGTAATCGTGTCTGACGGAATTAGCCCACGCAGCAGATTGCCATGTCTCGATGAGAGTCCGAATCAAATCACCGCTGGCATTGTACATATCCGTGAAACGACTGTCATTAGTCCAGGCGTCGCCTTCCCATTCTTGCACCAACCATACTGTCAGATTTCCGTTGCCATCATACGCATATGTATACTTAATTTCATTCTTCCAAATGCTCGTACCTGACCACCAAATTTGAATGATTATGCTATTGACACGTCCGGACGAATATGTGGCGGTCCACTTGCTGCTGTTGACCCAGGCGGCCCCTGACCAAGCCTGACCAAAGACCTGCGTCATATGGCCTTCGCCATCGTACGTATACGTCGCCATCGTCTCGTTCACCCAGCTTGAAGACTCCCACAACTGGTAGGTGATAGTACTGAGCTTGCCGCTACCATCGTAGGTATTGATGGTCTGATGATCGTGCGCCCATGTGACGCCACTGCTGGTGTCGCTCACTGCGCACGTCTGATGATTGCCGGAGTCATACGTATAGGTGGTCCGATCCGTACCCACCCAGGCATCAGATATCCAATCGAAGGTCGTGTCTGACAGCTTATAGATAGTCAGTCCCCGTAGGTCGTGCAGGACAGCAGATAGCTCCGCCGGATTGTTGTTTTCGGTCTCGCTCGCGGCCAAAGAGACGGCCACCAGCGCGCGCTGCTCTGGTGATGTTTCCGGGGGCAATGTAAGATACTGCTGGATCTTCTGACAAGATGCAAGCAACTCTGCCTGCTTATCCAAATCCTTTGCGTGAGTTACGCCTGCCACCATAAGCAGCGATAGCAAACAAAACAGCAAGCCAATGACCGTAGCCATCTTCTTCATATACCACTTCTCCAATGTTTATTGCTACACCGATATGTACCGTAAATATGCTCTTTAACGTCCGAAAGTCAAGCCTTATCCGCACGTTCCCTGCCACAACACCCAAAAACAAATGCGTCAGCCCCATCGGGACTGACGCTTACTATCGTTCACCATCGCTTAGGCGCGTCGATTTTGGCTCAAAGTTACTTCAAAGGCCACTCTCCAGTGCCTTGACCTCCTGACCGAATACTCACGGCCGGGAACAATCCACCGCCCCTTACGGGCCGTAGTGGAGAATGGTTCCTACACCGCCAGACACAAAGACGTCGCTCCCCGAAGTGCCCCAGACACCGTAGAGGTAGGCATGGTAACTGCTGTACATAGCACTCCAGGTTGTCCCGTCGTAATGTAAAATCGTGCCATCGTAGCCGGCATATCCGACGGCAAAAACATCACTGCCAGAACTGCCCCAGATACCAGGGAGCGAAGCGGTGGAACCGCTCGTCATGGCGCTCCAGGCCGTGCCGTTGTAATGTAAAATGGTGCCGTTATCTCCCGCGGCAAAGACATTGCTGCCCGATGTACCCCAAACACATTTGAGAAGGGCGGTAGTACCGCTCGTCATGGCACTCCAGGTTGTGCCGTTGTAATGAAGGATGGTGCCACCGCCTCCGACTACAAAGACATCGCTACCAGAACTGCCCCAGACACCGGAGAGCTCAACGGTGGTACCGCTTGTCATGGCGCTCCAGGCCGTGCCGTTGTAATGCAGAATGGTGCCGCTGTATCCCGCGGCAAAGACATCGCTCCCCAAACTGCCCCAAACACAGATGACATTCGCGATGGTACCGGGCGTCATGTCACTCCAGGTCGTCCCGTTGTAATGCAAAATCGTGCCGGTTGCGCCATACCCGACCGCAAAGACATCGCTCCCCGAAGCGCCCCATACACCTTGGAAAAAGGTGGTGGAACCGCTCGTCATGGCACTCCAAGCCGTACCATTGTAGTGCAGAATGGTGCCGCTGTTTCCCACGGCAAAAACATCACTGCCCGAACTCCCCCAGATAGCAGGAAGCGAAACGGCGGAGCCGCTCGTCATGGCACTCCAGCTATTAGTAGTCGGCCCGTTCGGCCCGTTCGAGCTCTTCTTACTACATCCCCCAGTAGCCAGCACAAGCGCGGCCACCAACATCGCGGTTGCAAGGTGCTTAAGTATTCTCGACGGCATCTCGTTCCTCCTTAAAGGCCGAAGTAAAAGTATACCAGTGTCTGTTGTCAGACAATTCGGACACGTGGCATTCCAAATTAAAACACAGCTTGCCTCAGTGCAATGGCTTTTTGGCCTTCCCCGAAAAAGTGGACAGTTAGTTAAGACACTCCCTGGTCATCACGAGTTGTGTTGACCACTGGACCCCCTTGAAAACAGAAGCGGCAGCCCCGTGGGGACTGCCGCTCACTATCGTTCACCAACGCGTAAACGCGTCGATTTTGACTTGAGGTTACTTCAACAATAGCATCTTGCGGGTTTCAATATTCTCTCCCGCCTTGATTCGATAGAAATAGATACCGCTTGCAACTTGCGCGCCCGTCTGGTTGGTGCCATCCCAGGTCGTCTCATACGTGCCTGCAGACTGCATTCCGTTTTCGAGTGGCTTGACTTCCTGCCCTAGCAGGTTGAACACCGTGATGCTCACCTGAGAGGGTCGGTGTAGACTGTAGCGAATTGTCGTAATGGGATTGAACGGATTCGGGTAATTCTGCGACAATTCAAACACTGAGGGAATACGACCGTTGTCTACCTCGACCGCCAGTGCCTGATAGACATAGACCGTCTTCGCGTCATTGTCCCATACCTCATAAGCAAGGTTCCATCTCTGCTCCAACACCAGAGTTTGCTTATTATCGACATTGTAAGTGTATTGAGTTCTGTTCGTCGTGACTGACAGAATGTGGACCGACACTTCCTCTGTAAGCAAGTTACCAGTGTACTTGGAAGTATCCTCTGTCGTCACATACCAGGCGTCCAGTAACCATGTCGAACCGATCGCCAGAGTATCACGGTGCGAGCCGTCATAGGTATACTCAGTCTTGGAGACATTCACCCAAGCAGCATTCCACATCTCGGTGAGAGCTTGAAGCTCATCACCGCTGGCATTGTAAGTACCTGTATAACGATAGAGATTAGTCCACGAACTCCCCACCCATGTTTGCATTAGCCATACCGTCCGGTTCCCGCTGCCATCATATGTGTATGTATCCTTGGACGAATTCAGCCAGGTACTCGAGCCGTATTGCCATTCCTCGGTGGTCACCGTGGCAATGCGTCCGGATGAATATGTCATAGTCGACCTGCTGTCGTTAACCCAAACTCCCCCTGACCAGTTCTGGTGGAGAATCTGCGTCAGATTGCTGCTACCATCGTAAGTGTAGGTGTACAGCAACTGATTGATCCAACTCGAAGACTCCCATGACTGATAAGTACTGGTACTGGCTCTGCCACTACCATCATAGGTGGAGATGGTCTGATAATAGTGCGCCCATGTGACGCCATCGCTGCTCGTGTCGGTCACGTCGTTCGTCTGATGATTGCCGGAACCATACGTATAGGTGGTCCGATCCGTACCCACCCAGGCATCAGATATCCAATCGAAGGTCGTGTCTGACATCACATAAGTAGTGAGTGCCGGCAGTTTGTGCAGGGCGTCAGATAGCTCCGCCGGATTGTTGTTTCCGGTCTCGCTCCCGGCCAAAGAGACGGCCAGCAGTGCCCGTTGCTGAGTTGAAAAGCCGGGCGGTGTAGTAAGATTCTGCTCATACCATTGGCTGCGTTGCAGTAGTTCCGATTGCTCCCCGGCTATTGCGGTGGTCGTGAGAGATAGCACGCATAGGAGAGTAAACAGATTAATGACCTTAACAGTTCTCATAGTTGTCGTTCCTTTCCTTATTACCTAATTCATACGGAAACTACGCGCGGAGACGTGGTGAAGTCAAGCCCTTTCTGACCTTGTCTCTTCCTAATGCCCCCAGGCCCTCGTTGAGGATACGTTTCCTCGCTCTGCTTTGGGTGACAACAAAAACGGCTGCCGATGCTTCGACAGCCGCCTAATATCATCGCTCGGCACTCTCACGTGCCGATAGTCCAAAGCCGTTACTTCAGCAGAACCATCTTCCTGGTCTCGCTGAAATCACCCGCAGTGATTCGGTAGAAGTAAATCCCGCTCCCCACTCTCTGTCCCGACCGGTCTATTCCGTCCCAGATCGTTTCATAAGCACCTGCCGGCTGTGTCTTGTCAACGAGCGTGGTCACTTCCTGACCAAGCACATTGAAGACTTTGATTTCCACTGGTGACCGCCGCGACAAACTGTAGCGAATTACCGTCATCGGATTGAACGGGTTCGGATAATTCTGTGCCAGACCGAACGACGAAGGCAGTTGGCCGCTTTCGCCGTCAACGCCCACTACCAATACCTGCTGCCAGTAATATCCCGTTTTCCGAACATTTACCCAATCACCGTCATAGTATTGGTAGAGTTCCTGAACAAGAAAATCGTACGCGGGATCATAGGAGTACTGTGTACGCTCCAGCGAATCCGTGGCAACGACATAACGAACACCTTCAACAAAGTGACCGCTGTGGTGCTTCAGAGTATCAGCATATGTCTTGGAATAGACAGCGCCCCCCCATGTCCAGCGGACGTTGAGAATGCAATTACCCTGCCCGTCATAAGAATGCTGTGTTCTAGTGGAATTGGTCCAACTTCCTGTCCAGGTTTGCGCTAGATCTGAAGTGTCTTGGACTAGCGCATTGTAGGTTATCGTGGCGAGGTCATTATTCACCCACGCTGTTCCGGACCAAGTTTGCCCCAGAATCTGCGTCAGGATGTTGCTCGCATTATAAGTATAGGTAATCTTCTGCACGTAAACCCATTCGAGACCATCCCACTTCTCCGTCGCGACTGTCGACAAGAGACCGTCGGTCAGAACACTTGTCGTCCGTAACGTGTCCACCCAGTCCCAACCGGAGTTGTCTCGCCAATATTGCCAAACGACTTCGATAGTCATGTCGATGTCGTCATACGTGTAGGTCGCCTTCTCCATATTCTGCCAGCCGGTGTCTTTCCAATCCTGCGTCGTCGAAATAAGGCTGCGACCAGTACCGTCGTAGGAAGTCAGAAGTCTGGTCGAGTCAATCCACTCGCCGTCCCATATCTGCACGGTCTCGCCGGCCTGCAAGTTGTTCGATCCGTAAGTATGCGAAGTGCGCGTCCTCTTCATCCACTGGGTGCCGCTCCAGACAAAGCTCGAGTCGATCATCAGCAGGTGGGTAGTAGAATCCTGAGCCTGCTTATAAACGCTTAGAATCTCTGCTGGATTGCTGATTCCCGCCTTGCTGGCGGCAAGTGTTACTGCCAGGAGCGTCTTCTGGTCGGCGCCGTATGCGACTGATGTCTCCAGCGGCAGCGTAAGATACGGCTGGATCCTCTGACAGGATGCAAGCAATTCTGTCTGCTTATCCAAATCCTCTGCTTGAGTAACGCCTGCTGCCAGAAGCAGCGATAGCAGGCAAGCCGAGAACCCAATAACCATAGCCAACTTTTTCACTTATCTTTCCTCCAATTGACATTTGCTACACGGGTATACGTGGTGAAGATGCGCTCCGCCGCATAAAAGTCAAGCCCTTTCTGGGGTTTCCCGTGCACAAGCGCCAGCAGCCTGCACGCTGAAATCTCGACCAACCTCAGCCGATATACTATCCGATGAACCGATTGACTCGAATTGCAGTGCCGCTGGTAGTCACTTTGACGATTTTCGCAATTTCTCTTGGCTCCTCGGCATCTGACAAACCGGTCGCGCCCTCCGCCGGCAAAGCGGCATGGCACGTCAAGTCGCAGGCGAGTACAGTGCGTCACGGCACGCTGAAGCGACTCGCCTCGGAGGCTGTTTCCACAACGGCGCCGATGCAAAA
>CAIYYT010000106.1 GCA_903930455.1 uncultured bacterium
CGCTATTTCTGGAATAAGCGATATCAGGGGGGATTGCAGAAGGGGATGGAATACTTCAAGCAGGTGATCGATCTTGATCCGGGTTATGCGCGAGCGTACGCCGGTCTATCCGATTCCTACAATATCCTCGCCTTCTACAATCACCTGCCACCGCTTGAGGCCTGCCCCAAAGCAAAGGCGGCGGCAATGAAGGCGCTGGAGATCGACCCCGATCTGGCCGAGGCGCGCACATCGCTTGGCTGGGTGCACAACTTCTATGATCGCGACTGGGTTTCGGCGGAGAAAGAGTTCAAACGGTCACTCGAACTGAATCCCAACTATGCTATCACTTGTCATTACTATGGCCTATTCCTTGTCGCGATGAAGCGGTTTGATGAGGGAATTGCAATGATGAAGAAGGCGCGCGACTTCGATCCTTTGTCGTTGATCATTAGCGCCTCACTCGGTGGCACGCTCTACTTTGCGCGCAGGTTCGATGAGGCAATCCCCCCTCTTCTGCAGGCCATTGAGATTGATCCAGACTTCGCCCTGGCGCACGCCTGGATTGCCGGTGCCTACGTCGAGAAAGGTATGTTGGAAAAGGCGACGAGTGAATGTCGCAAGGCGGAGTCGGTAGCGCGGGGGGGAACCTACGGGATCTCTTGGTTAGGATTTAGTCTGGCCGTCTCGGGGCAGACTGCCGAAGCTCATGAAATTGCGCAGCGGCTGATCGATCAATCTGAGAAGCATTATGTCTCATCCTATCACATCGCACTGATCTATTCCGGTCTCGGAGATGGCGCGGCCACCATGCACTGGTTGGAGAAGGCCTTCGAGGAACGCGACAACTGGTTGGTGTGGCTCGGAGTTCATCCGGCATTTGATTCGGTGCGCAACCTTCCCGAATTCGGGGAGTTGCTGAGACGGGTGGGACTGTAGCGGCCAGCCCCGATCAGTGCGGCACCCAGAAGGATAGACAATGAACCACGATTTTGAAGAAGCTGCAGCAAACGGCGACGATGTGAAGGCCGTGACTTCCAAACGTCTGTCAGGACGCGCGGCAGGTCTGATCGCAATTGCCCTGCTCGCAGTTCTCTGCTTTATAATGTTTGCAGGCAAGAAGAATGCTCCTTCCCCAATGGAACTGCGACAGATCGTGATGCGGAACCAGCAATTCAACGTCAATCGGTTCATGTTGGAAAAGCTGCAGAGCAATCGCATTGTCATGCTCGCGGACGAATATCACGGCAACTACATATATCTTCAGCGGCTCGTCGGATTCCTCAACTACTGGGTCGACACTCTGCGTGCTGTGGGAGCGCAAAATTCAGGGCTTTGTCACAAGCTGTTTCTCGTGTTGGAACCCGATTCGGTCGAATTCCAACGAGATATTGGACTGGCATCGAAAGGACTTGAAGGTGACTCTATCAAGTACTGGGCGTCACAGTATACGGTTGAGACAATCGAATACATGCACGATCTCGTTGCGCTGATGCAGAGGATAGACTCTGTGAACGCAGCAGAAGGCGAGCACCGGATTCAGTTTGAAGTGTTTTGCCCGGAATCGTCTATCGTGGACCTGACCGAGTGGACGGTTGAGAAGGGAGATGACTACTTCATCAACCGTCGCGACCAGTATTCGTCAAGGAAGGTCATTGACCTGCTTGAGCACAATCCGGACGCGAAGGCGCTCGTATATTATGGCAGCTGGCATTTCGCACGCGAGCGAACACTCAAGACAGCTAACAAGATGTCCGGGTATGGCTACTACTTGGCACACTACCTCGTCGAACGATTTGGCAAAGATGGCGGAGTCTACTCTCTGGATCAGCGAGTTTACACTCAAGTGCCGGCTACAATGGATTTTCTGCTTGCCTCGGATTCCACTTTCGCAATCAGCTATGATCCTTTCCGGCAAGAGAATACGGCCCTGATCAGTTGGTCCGGGTCAATGGATGGAATCATCGTGGACCACGGAAGGTGGATTGATGGAACTCCTGTCGCGAGCGTATGGTCAAAGGGGATCGCTTTCCGATCCATCGAACACCTCGGGGACATCATCGATACGGCGAACAATTCCAATAGTCTGGATTGGTTCGCCGTTCTCAGCGGCTACACAGTGGTCTCAGGGCAGCCTATATCCTATCCGCATCGTGGTGATTCTCTGGGTTACCAGAAGATAATCCGCCAGTTGTCGGATTGGCGCGATACGGTGCATGTGGATGTTGTCCGCGACATCGAGAGCATGGCCATTGTAAACCGACTGATCGATCAGATTCCTCCTTCGAGCTTGCACAAACCTCATTGGCTGGAAGGCCTGGTGGGGAGAGTGGCGAGGATTAGTGCTCCCATTGACACGAATTTGGCTCTATCTGAACGCGTGCAAGCCCTGCGAAAATACGCGGCTGCCAACAGGCGGCAAATCGTGATAGACAATCTGATTCCCTTGCTCTGGGTCGGCACGCGTGACGAAAAGATGGAAGCAACCGAAGTCCTGAAGCGGGAAACCGGCGAGAAGTTTATAACCGCCAAAGAGTGGACTGTGTGGTGGCGGAATAATCGTCCCCTATCGCCTTCGATGGAGATATCGTCGCCGTAAGTCGAAATGCGGTGAAAGCTCGAAAGGAAGTGCTCTATGATACCTCGAACTAATGCAACATCTGTGTTTTTCCTCCGGCGGCTGGCAGGAATAATAGTGCTCCTTGCGATCCTAACAAGCGCATGTGATCGACCGCTCTCATATGACCAGCTAGAGGCGTTAGTTACGCGGAGCTGTGACCGTAATGTCAACCACTTCCTGCTAGACAAGTTGGAACATCATCGGATCGTGATGCTAGCTGACCAAGGGCATGGCTACCCGATGTACCTGCAGCGAGTGATTTCGTTTCTCAATTTCTGGGTAGACACGCTGGAGCAGTCTAATCCAGTCGGCAGTTCCGTACCTTCCAATCTGATATTGATATTGGAGGACGATTCGTTACATCTCGCTCGACGTTTGCAGCATGCAGCGGCAGGATGC
>CAIYYT010000107.1 GCA_903930455.1 uncultured bacterium
GCATTTGGTGTCGGTACTTTCTGCAACGGCTTCTCCGACTCCCTGGTTATCGTCTTCGGGCTGATCGAGTCGGCCTTTTCAACATTGGCGGCGTAATCGCAGTTATTGCAGAAGAACAACAATTCCTCGCCCGACTCAGTATCTACGATCACCATAAATTCGTGCGCCATCTTCCCCCCCATCGCGCCCGTATCCGATTCCACCTTGCGAACATCCAGCCCGCACCGGTTGAACACCGCAAAGTATGCGTCAACCATTTTTTGATAGGCCAGCTTATGCGCTTCGGCGTCAAGGTCGAAAGTATAAGCGTCCTTCATCAGGAACTCGCGCCCCCGCATCAAACCGAAGCGCGGGCGGATTTCATCGCGGAACTTGACCTGAATCTGGTAGAGGTTGAGTGGCAACTGCCTGTAGCTTCGTAATTCGTTGCGAATAAGGTTGGTGACTACTTCCTCATGCGTGCCACCAAGCACCATCCAATGATCATGCCTGTCCTTGGAGCGCATCTGCTCCTTGCCCATAACATCCCAACGCCCTGACTCCTGCCATAGCTCCGCCGGATGAAGAACCGGCATCGTGATTTCGATGGCGCCGGCTCGGTCCATCTCTTCGCGGACGATGTTGATTGTTTTCAGAAGCGTCCGTTGCATGAGCGGCAGATAGTTGTAAACCCCCGCCTGAAGCTTGCGGATATAGCCGGCGCGTACCAGCAACTTATGGGATATCAACTCGGCGTCCGCCGGGTCTTCGCGAAGAGTCGGGATATATGTTTTTGACCAGAACATAGTCTACCTTTCAAAAGTATCGGCCTTAATGCGCGACTAAGTTAGCGGCAACGCCATTGAAGTCAAGGTATTTGCGTTAGCGGGCTGATGACGTACCGACGAAATGTTGTCGTCATTTCTCCGTTGACTTCGTCTTTGTATTGAGATAGATTCCGCGCAGTTGCCCCCATGGTGTAATGGATAACGCGTCGGCCTCCGGAGCCGGAAATCCAGGTTCGATCCCTGGTGGGGGTATTTACTTTCGCGAGAGCAATTTCCACCCCGCTATTTCACTCGTCCCAGCACCCACGACTCATTGCGATGATTGTATTTGGGATTCAGCTTGTTGAGCACGACGTCGACCAGCGACGGTTTGCCATGATAAACCAGTTTGTATTTCCCTAACATCGAAGTCAGCAGGTCCTGATGTTGTATCAGGTTGCTGTCGCTGAACACGACGATGTAGTCCGGAGGTGAAAATGAAAGTAGCTTTCCCTGTGCCAACGCCTGATAGAACTCAAGAGTACTGTAGATCGTAAAGGCGCCTGAGCGGTCATACTGCCAATAGCTCTGCGGCACGAACATTCGGCGATCACTGCAGTCGAAGAGCACTTTGCGGACATCCGGTTGACGCGACAAATACACCAGCGGATCAACAGCTCCCCGATGCCCATAGTTGACTGTGAACACCGCTAACACCACCAAATTGATCACGGCAAACCAAACCCACAGCCCGAGGCGAAGCTTGCGCCAACGATTGTGCCAACCCTCACTCTGCGTAAGATAGTAGATTCCGACACAGCCAAGCACGAGCAGAATCGGGAAGATCGGAATAATGAACCGCTCCTGCTTGTTGACAATCACTGAGTGCCCTATCAAGAATGCCATCATTGGCAACCACAAGACAATATGGTTGCGAATGACACGCCACTGGAAAACGGAACCGACGAATAGAAGCGAAAACGGCGGTATCATGACGCCGAGCAGCAGCAAGGCATACCGATACCACGGCCCCGGAATTGTCGGTGGCGCCCCCATATTTCCCACGATATAATTGGTGACGCTCCCGAGGAACTTGCCATGTGTCTGGGTGTCGATCAGGCCCTGCAAGACGATCATTCCCGCCAACGCGACTGTGAACGCCGTTGCTTGCCGCCAGACACGACGTCTAATCACCATCGCAATTGGCACGAACACGAGCGCCATGATAACCTGCATGCGGATCATGAAGGCAATCCCGCCAAGCACCCCTGCCAGCAAAGCATCTCCGTTCGACTCTCGTTTCATGCCGGTCGTCGCGAAATACAAACACGGGAACAGGAAATCGGCGGCAACCATCTCCACCAGATTGCGCACCGCCAGATAAGGCATCAGGAAATGCGCTGCCAGTAGCACTCCACCAACCGCGGCAGTTCGTTCATTGGTTTCTTCCTTGAGATATCGATAACCGAAGATCACCGGTAACAACGACAGCAGCGCGTGTACGAACCGGTTGAAATACATGTGCGTATCGAGATGTTCAACGCCAAACACCGACGTGATCTTCATCAGCCCCAGCAGGAACAGATTATACACGGCGCTACGCATCACCCCGATATCCGGTTTGCCTTCCCAACGCAGGGTGCCGTCCTGCAAAAAGATGCCGTCATGCAACCAGCTATCAGCGATCTCGATGGTCTCGTAATGATCGTCATGTGCCATGAATCCTTGCGAGAAGATGACCGCTGTGAGGCGCAGCCCCAGCGCCAGCGCTAGGATGATCAGAAACGGACGCGTGAAAAGAGACGACTTGGAATTCACGACCGGAAGTTAGATCATCGCGCACGCCGAAGCAAGAGGGGAGTTTGCTTGCACGGTAGGGCCGCAAGATGAAATCCTAATTATACTTGACATCAAAGTCGTGTTGCGCCATATTGCAGTCAGATTCATACCAATTAGTGCTGGGAGGCACCATGCAATTCTCGTCAAAGCAAGGTATCATCTTGTTGGTGGTGTTGCTCGCAGTCAGCACCGCGACGGAAGGAACTTGGGCAGCAAACAAAAGCGGCGAGACCCATGTCTCTACCGTCGCAGATTCTTCATCATCACATCCTTACACGGATCTACGCGTGCACAAAGTGGGCGCCGTCGGATTGACAGTCACCAACTACGGAATTCTGGGAACTCAACTCGATGCCTCGATCAAGGACCCCGAAACCGGCCTGTCCGCTCCTTCGTGCCAGTTCCCCTATGGCTCGGGTATAGAATATCTGTTTCAAGGCGCCTTGTGGATTGGTGCGGTAGTAGACAGCGACACCCTTGTCTCTACCGGTTTTGACGGCTGGCAGCACATCTTCGAAATGTTCCCCGACTCCTGGCCCGACGGTATCATCGTGAAGAGATCGACTCGTCCGAATGACCCGGCATATAGTCCCGACGCCGTTAGCGAGGTCGATTACATCGCCACCTATTACGACACGCTAACCGACCGAGGGTGGGTTACTTTGGATCCGGATGACGGACGACCACATATCCCGATTGGGCTGAAAATTGTCCAGGAGTCGTATTCCTGGAGCGCAAGTGCTTACGAAGACTTCATTCTCCTTCGCTACAAGATCAAGAATATCGGCAGCCACTATCTTCATCAGGTCTTCTGCGGGTTATACTTCGACTGTGACATCTACCATTTATCCAACAGTACCGGTTTTCAAGACGACATTTCAGGCAGCTACAGATGCTTTGACCCGATTACTTCGGAGAGTGTATTCGTGGCCTGGTCAGCCGATAATGACGGTGATCCATCCACGCTTGGGCAATGGGATTATCGTTCGCCGAAGGCGGCTATCGGCGCATCACTGCTAGACTATCCAACGAGCCCCCATTCTTCGTTTAACTGGTGGGTTTCTTGGGGCGACAATCCCGCCCTTGATTGGGGACCCCGACGACAGGAAAACAACCGCAATTTCGGCACTGGTGGACTTGGAAC
>CAIYYT010000108.1 GCA_903930455.1 uncultured bacterium
AATCCGCAGCGGGTCGGAGTAGGCCACGCCAATTCGCCTGCGCCCGTAGTCAATGCCGATGATACGTTTGTCGAACACCGCGTGAATCTATGTGGCGGCAACAGTGGTGTCAACAAATACAGACAACATGCTGCTATCGTCGGCCGTTGTGAAAATGCTGCAAACCGCGTCACACTCTTTCGCCCCTGCTTCAGGCAGTCCAAGTGGCCGACTATCGCAACTCCTTCATTTGTAACCTCTTCCGTCTGACATCCGAGAATCTGCCCGCCTCCGCGACTCTGGCACAGCCGTTGCGTAGTACTGGATTCGGACACGACATTGACGGAAGGAGAGATCGACATGATAGCTGCGGAGATTAAGAGAGGGTTTCCCGAATCGAGGTTTACGAAGGGCGTCGAACCCCGGGTTAAGCATGACGATGGTGGATACTACACTTACACGCTGAGTGAGAACGTCAAAGTCTACTTCGATGACTTCTACAGCTTCTTGGAACACGTCGAGGAACATGCGCTGGCCGATTTCAATGACGTGAAGGCCAAGCAGGCTGATCTCAAGGAATACCAGCAGGAATTGAGGGCGTTCCTGTATGCGAAGAGGAAAATCCTTGAGACTCTCCTCAAGACCGTCTATGATTTCTATTCCGAGGCCAACAATTTCGGCGTCGTCATGACCCCCTGGTGTTTCGGAACGGTAGTGTTGGAAAAGGTTGAGGCCTACCGTGACCGGCTAAGCAAAGGGAATGCCGATGATGACGATCTGCCGGAATACAGTTACTATGTCGTGCGCTACCTCGATGAAGTCTACCGTAAGACGTTGCTTGATATATTCGAATTCCCCGACAAGGCCTTCTCGATGAGATGGCAGTATTCGGAATTGTTGAAAAGATATTCCAAAGCCCTGTCCAACATCAGCACCTCACTGCAGTCGGTGATGATGCTGGTCAAGAGCTACGGCAGCTAAGTTTTCATTTCGCAGCCCGTTGCCCCTCCTTTGGTAAGCCGATCCCTCCCTAACGGATCGGCTTTTTAATTCAGAATGAGCGAGGTTTTGTCGATATCCTATGAACAGGGACATAACCGTATGCTAAATATAGCCAAAAAGCGTTCGACGACACAGACACCATCATTCCTGCCGATTCAGATCGATTCTCTACGGCTCGACAAAATCCTGTATTTCGACATCTACATCCACACGGGAAAAGAGGTCGTGCTCTATCGCGCTAAGTCCCTCCCGTTCACCGAAAAATCGCGCGCCAAACTGATGCAGAACAGCGTCACCACAATCTACATCAGCTATGAATCGCGCGAAGCCTACCAACAATATATCGAAGAACACTTGCCGGAAATTCTGGCTGATCCGAAAGTCGAAGAGACCAAGAAGGCGGCGATCTTGTATGACACTTCCAAAGCGCTGGTCAAGGAACTCATGGCGAATCCCACGTACTCCGAAAACGTTCGTCGCAGTCAGGATCTGGTCGAGAATACGATCAATTACATTCTTAAGGGGCGTGACGCGTTTCTCAACCTTATGAAGATAACCTCGTTCGACTATTACACATACACCCATTCGGTGAATGTCTGCACCTTTTCCATATCGCTGGCGCGGCAGATCGGTATAACCGACAAATACTCGCTGATCAATCTCGGAACCGGCGCTCTGCTGCACGATGTTGGCAAAAGCAAAGTCCCCGAGCGCATTCTTAATAAACGCACATCCTTAAATCGTTCCGAATTCGAGATCATGAAGAAGCATCCCAGTTGGGGTAGTGACATTCTGCGCGAAACCGACATCATTTCGGAAGAGTCCTACTATCCGGTACTCCAGCATCACGAACGTATTGATGGAAGCGGTTACCCCCTCGGAGTCGACGAACGCGACCTGCATCCGTTCAGCAAAATCGTTGCCGTCGTCGACGTCTTCGACGCGCTCACCACTGAACGTGTTTACCAGCCAGCCATCGGAACCTATCCGGCGCTCAAAATGATGCACGGTCAGGAAGGGTTCTTCGACCCAGCTCTCTTGCGCGAGTTCACGGTTCTCATGGGTCCCGAGAGTCCTCTCAACAAATACTGACCGCTCCATTTCTTATTTCACGATATTCCTTGCGCGATGCACATCCTCGTGTACCACGCTCTATTCCCCTCTAATAAGAGGGGTGGCACGTCCCGACGAAGGAGGGACGTGACGGGGTGTGTCTTTCCCACACTCGTCATTGCCACACTATTCCCTGCTGCGTATATTCCTTGTGATAATGTTTTTTGCGGTCACGCCGACCGTCATAGTATATAGGAGAAACCATGCCCAGAAAAATCATCGCCACCGACAAAGCGCCCAAAGCTATCGGACCCTATTCGCAGGGAAACATCCTCGAATGTAAGCAACTCGTTTTCGTCTCCGGCCAAATAGCGATTGATCCTGCCACCGGAATTATGAGTCAAGGGGACATCACTGAGCAGACACACCGGGTTCTGAAGAATGTCACGGCGGTTCTTGAGGCTGCCGGCTCTGGATTGAACAGGGTTGTCAAGACAACGGTCTACCTGAAAAACCTGGACGACTTTCAGGCGATGAATGATGTGCACATGCAATACTTCAGCAAAGACTTCCCGGCCCGCGCGGCTTGTCAGGTCGCACGCTTGCCCAAGGATGCGCTGGTCGAAATTGAAGCCATCGGGTATATTGAATAGTCTGAGAGCATGTTCTGGTGTCATTCTGAAGAGTCCCGCAATTGCGGGACGACGAAGAAACTCAAATTTGTGGCAGGCGTGACGTCAAGCCCCAAGTGGGCCAGACCTACTTCCCTATTTCTTATTCTTGAGTCTCAAATCCTCGATAACCTTCGCAGAAACCCAGTATATGTCGCTTTTGCCCCGATGTCCTGACGTGAAGAAAAGATACTTTCCGTCCGGAGTCACGTACGGCGCTCCCGCATCCATGCCGAGATTTATGGGCTGCGGTTTGCTCCAGCTTCCATCCGGTCCCCGAAATGCGACGAGCAGCTCGGAGACGAACAGCCCTGACTCGAACCCCTTCGTCGGAACGCGCGATGCAAAGACTAGATAGTTTTCATCGGGCGCAATGAACGGGTACAAACGCTGTACCTCCCCATTTATCGGTGATCCAAGCCTTTCTGGTTTTGAGTATTCGCCATCAATCTTGTGGAGTACTGCCAGACACTCCTTGCCCGGGCCTGCGGAAATGTCGGTTGTATATATAGTCCCGTTCGTCGTTGATGAGATGTACATCGTCTGCGCAGGATTGAACGGTGGTCCGGGGTTCTTCGGCATGCTCCAGCCATCCCCTTCGCGCTCTACAAACAGAATGTTCTTCGGCGGACCTGCTTGTCCGAGGATTGTCTTACCGGATGAGAAGTACAGTCTCTTGCCGTCCGGGGTTACCATCGGTTCAAATGAAGATTGGCTCTCCACAAAGGGAGCGATTTCAGGTTTTGTCCAAATCCCCTCATGCAGCTTGGTGGCCATGATGACATTCTCGTTAAGTGTGGGGTCTCTGCGGGTGAAGTAAAACTCATTTCCGTTAGGAGAAAAGGAACATGAAAATTCGTATGACGCGGTAGATACGACGCCCGGCGCAAACATCTCTGGCGTATTGCCCGGGACCTTCTGTCCAAGATACGCCCCCTTGAGAATCGGGAAGTCCTTCTGCTGTGAGCATGAGTCCACCGCCCAAACAGCCAAGAGGCAGACGATGAACAATAGTTGTCTCACTCTTCCCTCCTCTTCCTTTCAGTCTTGTAGATCCTAACCGTTTCGGTTCTGACCTACAGCCCTACTTCAAGAAATCGACGGTGGTCTTATCCGCGTTGGCAGTGACTTTCACAAGATCGACACCTTCCGTATCACGCAGAACGACAACAGTGCCTTTGGGGTCGTAACCGGCTTTGGACAAGCACATCTTCCAATAGGCGAATGCGGCCTGCGCCACCCGTTGTTTTTTGATCTTCGAAAATGATGCCCAACTATCGGCGACAGTCAGTGCCGCTGAGGGGATGGTGTTATCTTTTAGCTCAGTGACGGCGGTGATGATTTGCAGTGTGGTGTCAGCTAGTCGTCCACCGAGCTTAAATTGCGTCCAGGGGTCGAGATAACGTTCCTGCGAGACCATTGATTCATGGACGTAGGCGAGGGTACTGTCGCTCAGTTGGACCTTCCACCATTGGCCGGTCTTTTCAATGAGCTTGATTTCAGACCCACGGCTCAGTTTCGTGACTATCGGTGCTGTGGTTGACGGGTCACTGCGGGCGTTGACCAGAGACTTGAAAATCCAGCCCGATTTGAGAGGGAGCTTCTCGACGGGAGCTTCGGGGTCTACGGTTGGAGCCTTAACGGTATCGGTGACAACTTGCGGTGTGACCTGTGACGGAGTTGGTGGCAAGGTGGATTGCTGTTTGGGTCCGCAACCGGCGATCAGAATTGCTAAGACAGCCAGACCTAGTAAAGTGCCGGTAAATCGTGCCCCGTTTTCCGGGTGGACAGGTGTTGCCATCTTCCTCCAACCTAAACGTTGCGGCAAGCCACAGCCGCCTACTGATACAACCCAATATTGATTTTACCCTTGGGCGTGTCAACAGGAAAGATCAATGGGACCATTGAGAAACTGTTGTCGTTATGAATGTCGCGACTGAAGTCGCTCCTACAGCTATTTCGCCGAGGCTGCTGATGCGGCTTGTAGGAGCGACTTCAGTCGCGACCTATCTTCTTTGACACAACTGCGAAAGTCAGCGCAACAGTGCTGGCGAGGATTTTCAACAGTCCCTGATGGCGGGGTAAGGAGGAGCCTCGTCAATTCGATCTCGGAAGAGGAATACCCGACTTCCACCGGCGATGGGTCCAGAGCCACTGCTCCGGATGCGCGGTTACGGCAGCAGCAAGATGGTCAGAGAAGAGAGTCAGCAAGCGTTTGATCTCGGCATCTTTATCAGCAGTGAGGTCTGGCTCAACGATGTCGGCTATCTCCAGAGTAAATCCCTGTGACTCTCGTCTGAGAAACATGAACGCCACCGGTACGTGATAGTGATAGCTGAACAGAGCCCAGCCGCGAAAGTACGCTGCCGGTCTGCCGAGAAACTCGATCATCACCCCACCGCTGCCGGCATCCTGATCGGCAGCCAACAACAGTATCCCGCCAGACTTGAGTGCCTTGGGCGCGAGTCGGGCCGCGATATTGGTCGGAATAACCTGGCCACCCATCGCACTGCGCAGCCGGGTAATCATCTTGTTGATGTAAGGATTTGATTGCTCTTTGGCGAGAAAGCTGATGTTCCCCAATCGTGTCGTCATAAACTGAGCCAGAACCTCCCAGTTACCATAATGGCCGGTGACAAAAAGGAGCGCTCTCCCCTGCTCGTGCTGTTGCTGCAAATGAGCCAACCTTGCTTCTGTCTGCGCGTCCACGGCCACAGTGGCAGCGGCACGAGCAGGACTGATCTCTTCGATGGCGTTGGCGGCGAGATTGCGATAAACCTGTCGCACGATTCGCTTCCTCTCGGACGCGGGGAGATTCGGAAAGGCAGCGCGAAGATTCTCTACGGCGATCTTCACACGGCGCGGCGTAACTAGATAGGAGATGTCTCCAAACAAACCGGCAGGCTTCAAGCGCAAGCCAGATGGCAACAGACGGAGCAGCGTATAGAAAATGAGTACGACGACGTATTCAAAGGCGTGACGAAAAGTCTTCCGAGTCTTCGTTGTCGGTCGGGTTTTTCCAAGGTTCGTCCTCGGATCCGGTGTAGTCGAAGTCGGTGCTTTCGTACTTCTCCTCTTCCTTCCAGCGGTCAAGCGCGTCTTTCTTGCGCTTTCGCACCATAAGATATCCGATAACCGCGACGACAGCAAGGATGATCCAGAAACCCATAGTGTCTGACAATATAGTGAAGATGGTGTAGTTGTTTGCAAGAAACTGTCGATAGTCCAGTTCGAAATCCCAGAAAGAAACTCCCAGGGCAATGCGGAAGGCGTCGCTAACCTGCTTGCCGCCGGCAAAGGCATCGAGCAGATCGAGGAAACCAAGCTCGCCAAAGCGCTGGTAGATGTAGAATACAACGAGGTAACTCTGCGAGTAAGCGAGATTCGCCTGCGCTTGCTTGAAGCTGTTGACGTCATCAATCTTCTGCAGCGGCAGAAGTGATCGTGTGAATTGCGCCGACGCGACGGTGGTGATGTTGGTGAAGGTCCATTCCCCGGCGAACCAAGAGGCAAAGCCTTCGTCTATGAAGCGCGGTACGTATTTGCCATTGACGCGATTATGCAGCGCGATGTGCGCCAATTCGTGTTCCAGCAAGTCGGCCAGCGAACCGGGATACTGGTTCATCATTGGTCGACGCAACAAGATCAAATCGCGTGCCGGTACCGCAGCGCCGGCACCCCAATCTGGTATCCTGCCCCCTGCCAGCGAATCGAACTGCTGCTGGGTCTCGACGATTGCCACGGTGAGCGTGTCGGGAAGTTTGACGTCAAGCAACTTCGTCAAACGCAGTGAGGCGACGTCAAGGATCAAACGCATCTGATCGTTCTGATGCGGGTCGCCGTTGACAAAGCGAAAATGGGAAGCGTACGCGATTGCGGAGAGACCGATAACGGCAATCAGAACAGCAAGCAAGAACCGTTTCACTTGACCAATATACGCAGGCAATACATAAGATGCCAATGCCGAGATTGTTGCAACGCTCCAGAGTTGCGCGGCGGAGTTCCTGCAATGACGGGAGTAGTGCCCCGCCTAAGGCTGTTTTTCGGTGGGATGGACCGTGCGCGGCAGCGGGAGGTCGACAGCCTGGCCGTCCAGACGCACGATGCGTCCGGGTGTACCAACTACAGTTGCGTTGTCAGGCACATCACACATGTATATGAAAGTATTGGCGCCGATGTAAACGTTGTTGCCGATGTTGACGGGTCCCAGGATGATTGCGCCGGTACCGACCAGTACGTTGTTGCCCAGAGTTGGGTGGCGTTTGCCCGCGTGTTTGCCGGTACCACCCAATGTCACGTTATGGAATAGCACGCAGTTTTCTCCGATCTGGGTAGTCTCGCCGACAACCAGACCCATACCATGATCGATAAACAATCCCTTGCCCAAAGTTGCACCAGGATGGATTTCGATACCGGTGAAAAAGCGTGTCAGCTGCGAAATCAGGCGGGCGATGAAGCGCAACTTCCACTTGTAGAGGCGGTGCGCCACCCGTTGCCAGAAAATGGCGTGCAGACCGGCATAAAGAATCGGCTCCAGACCGCGAGCGGCAGGGTCGTTGCGGTAAATAGCCTTGAAGTCATCTCTAATCATATATTCACAATCATCGGCAAATGTTGTACGAGAATTCAATCTTTTGGCAGAAGTGCCTCAAGTTGAACGAAGGCAGTGTCGGCGCTTCCGGTTAACCGGAAAACCGCTTTGCCAAAGTTGCGGCCGGTCGCAAGACCACTGGCATCCGGATGCTCCGACAGTGTACGCGCATCATCCTTGGAGAGAGTGCGTGTAGCGCGACAATCGAAGCCGCCGTCAAAATCAACCGCGCCCTCGATCTGATATACGAGTTTGCCTGCCTTGATTGTAAGGGGATTGAACTGGAGAGACCTGTTTTCGACGGAAAAGCCGGTTTGGAGGTCATCAAACTCGCCATGTTGCAGAGCATCCAGTCCAAACCGGGAAACAAAAACGTCGGCGACATTCAGGTTGACGACTTTGCCATCGCTCAACTTAGCTTTGCCGTTGACAGTCAAGGACGACAGGATCTCATCTCGCAATAGTCCTCTGCCTTTGAACGTGGCCTGTACATCCATGCGACCATAGAGATGATCCGCAAATCGCGTCAGCCCTGTCAGGAAGTCGTTAGCTTCAATTCCGGCGCCAACGTAGTCCAGATCAAACTCAGGAACAAGCAGGTTGTTCAGATCAACGACGACATCGACGTCAGCCGTCTTGCCGAACAAGCTGCAAGTAAGTGAATCGGATGAGACGATCCGGTTTACGACTGAGACACTCGCCTGGAGATTGTCGAACACGACGCCCGCAACCAGACCGCTGCCGATTTGTAGGGATCCATGAGAATCAAAGTCGGAGAAGAAATCGAGCATGCGCAAAATTGTCGTCGTGTCACCCGAGCCTCGATACCCTTCAGCCAGAAGTCCGAGAGCAAACGAGTCGGCACTACAAGCAAAATCAAACCGTGGGCGTTTGTGCGGCTTTCGCTGTGAAGCCAGATAAGGAGCAAGGTCGGTCAGTTTGCCGTTCAGTTGCACTTTGTAGCCGCCTAATGACAGCTCGAAACGCGAGAGATCGCCATCGTTGCCGGTCATGTTGAGATCAAGATTCAGAGTGTCAATTGCCAGCCTCTCTTTGGGGTCATGATAGGACAGCCCATTCAAAGAAACGGAGCCGAACAGTCGCGCTTGCTCACGATCAGCCGACTTCACGAAGCCAGACAGTGAAACACTGACATTACCGGAAAGCTGCTTGCTTCTATCGAGACCAAGTAGACGACCGAGAATGTCGGCATCGCAAGATAACTGCAACTCGCCGGAAATCGTCGGCGAACGGAAATCATCAACAGCCACCCGCAACAACGACGGCGCGGCGCCGATTGTGGCTTCTTGAGTAAACACGGAGAGTGATTGCTCGTTAAAATCGCTTTCCACCAGCTTTGCTTTCAGCGTCACGTCACTGTCGGGAAGTTTCCCAATAGCGTCGGTAACGGTAATCTTGCCACGTACGGTCGTCGTCGTGTTGTCGCGAAGGCCGCCACGTAATGCGATGTCGATGCGAAGGTCGCCGCCGAGTTGCATATCGCGGACGACAGGAATAGCCGCGATGATGCGGGAGTCATAGCAGTCGGCCAAATCCGTGTGTTCGGAAATAATGTGCATATTGAAATATGGTTCGCTGGCCGGTTTGGCGATAGCGCCATCGAGTCGCCCGCTGATCTTGTCGAAACGCCAGTCGCAACGGTTGATGATGAGTGAGTCGGAAGCCAGCGCATAGCTCCCCTGCCAAGTCAACTCACCGGCCCTCGAGCTGACAAGGAAGTTACCAAAACCAGACCACAGGAACAGCGAATCGATGCGAAGATCGCTTTCAACCTGTGGTTGAGTGCCCCCGCCGATTTCCAAGTGGGCGTCGATCTTACCCAACACCAGGCGGGTACCGGTGGAATCATTGCGGTATAGCAGCCGCCCGTTTTGCAGTCCGATCCTGCGACAGACCAGTTCGTTTTCATCGTCGCCTTGCGCTGCCTTGCGCAGGCGTTCCAGCGACAGAGCTGTCAGATTGCCGGCGCCAGTGGAGTCCTTCACCAAGTAGAGCTGACCGCCAAGGATGTTGATCTCCTTCAACTGCACACTCCCCACCAGAAGAGGCAGGAGTTTCAGCTTGATGTCGATCGCAGCGACACTTGCCAGCGGGATGTTCGTGAACGGCGGCGGATTTTGAACCTTGATGTCATGGATACGAACACCGATACCGGAGAAGATTGTCAGTTCGGTCTCACCAATCTCTACCGGGCGGTCGAAAATGCGTTCAAGGCGCGGCGTGATCTGGGCGGCCACCGTGCTCGGCGATACCAGAAGCTTGATTAGCACAACCGCCACGACAAACAGCGCAAGTATGCCGAGTGCGAGCCAGAGAAACAGTTTCCTGAGGTTCATCGGAAGGCAAGTTATACAAAATCCGGTGCAGTCGCCACAAATAATCCCTCTATCGGCGACCGCCTCAAGGTCTCGCCGGGGCATGCTGAATGTCGCCCAGGTACGATGAGCGCTCAGAAGCGCTTGCTCTTAGTCGTTGAGAACATGTATCTTTTGTCAAGAAGAACGATTATTCCTAAACCTTCGAGGCGTTGTATGGACATGCAATTGAAAGAGCTGTTTCTTGATCGCTGGAGCAAGTACTTCGCGGGCGCAGATCTGCCGATTACTTTCTACTATTCGAACGACGAGGGACGAGCGCCAAAGGCCACGAATCCCAAAGAGTGGAGCTGCTTCATCGGTGAATTGGGCCGAGTTCGCCACGGTGAGTCTTTGGCATTTTCGAATCAGGCAATCGGTTGCGCCGGCGGCAAACGATATTGCGGCTTTTCACAGCAACTGCGATCAAATTTCGAGTATTTCCTGTCCTATGGCATTGATGGCGAACTGGAAGGGGAACGGTACAAAAAGACCCCTGAGTTGGTGAAGGAACAATTGCGGCAGCATCCCGCATATACAGCACCGGCGGAATACCTTATCTGTAAACGTTGGGATCGTCTCGAAGAACAGGACGAACCATTGATCGTCGCCTTCTTTGCCACTGCCGATGTGCTCTCCGGCCTTTTTACCCTGGCGAATTACGACGAGCCGTCATCGCAAGGCATAATTGCCCCGTTCGGCGCAGGATGCTCGTCGATTGTCTATCATCCCTATTTCGAGGGCAAATCTGAACATCCAAGGGGAGTACTGGGTATGTTTGACGTCTCGGCGCGCTCGTATGTGGAGGCGGGAATATTGACGCTGGCAGTACCATGGGAGAAGTTTGTCCGGATGGTCAGGAACATGGATGAGAGTTTCTTGATTACGAACTCATGGGACAAAGTCAGAAAGAGAATCGGGGTGAGGAAGTAGCGTTCTCACTTCGATCTGTTTCCCGACAATGGGGGACTGCTGAAGAACCTCGGAATTGTCATTGCGAGGAGTCAGGGCGGGTGAGAAAGGGGAGGGGCAATGACGACGAAGCAATCTGCACCTTCATCGCAAGAGTTGAATCGAGATTGCTTCGTCGTTCTCCACACCCTACATCACCTCTCCGCACTCCTCGCAACGACACGGTCTGGGATTTTTCAACAATCCGCGGAAATAGGCGCTGCCAATCAAAGCTCGATATTGTCACCCGAGTTCATGACGATGCACTCTACCGTCTTGCCGCGCAGCAAATCAACGAACTGTTGAGGATCTTGTTTGATTATGTCAAACGTGTTGTAATGCATCGGCACGACCTTCTTCGGCTTTAGGAAATCAACGGCCTTGGCGGCATCGACGGGACCCATCGTAAAATTGTCGCCAATCGGTAGTAGCGCCAGGTCGATAGGATTCATTTCGCCAATCAACTGCATGTCGAGAAACAGCCCGGTGTCGCCGGCGTGATAGATCGTCTTGCCGCCGATGTTGACCAGAATTCCGGTTGGACTGCCGCCATGCTCCTCCGAACTTCCCAAAGTGGAACCGTGATGAGCAATTGTCAGCTTGACCCACCCGAACGGAAACTTGGCGCTGCCGCCGATATGCAACGGATGCGACTTGAGACCTAGCTTGGATGCATACTTAGACAACTCGAAATTGGCTATTACAGTGGCCTTGTTGCGAGAGGCAATAAGTGGTGTGTCCCCCCAATGATCGCCATGACCGTGAGATATGAGCACATAATCCGCCTTAACATCCTCTGGTTTGACTCTGCAAAGCGGATTGTTCCTAAAGAACGGATCAATCACAAGGCGATGACCGTCGGCCTCGATCTCGAAACAGGAGTGACCGTGAAAAGTGATTTTGACCATCCGAAACTATCTCCCATCCTGTCTATACGTCCTTACGGCAACGTGAGTCTCTGTCAAATACATGCCCATTGTGCACGAAAGAACCTGCTAGGTCTACTACACGAAATCGGGGCAAAGCGACGAGGCTATCAAATCGGAGCGAAACATCCCCTGCCCCGTGAGTAGGATGAAGCCGTCGGCAATGACAAGGTCGCCAACTTCCCGCAGTTTCGCCAAGAGATCAGCCCGTTTGACGAGGATATCGTAGCCGAAGCTGTCGCGCAAGAGAGTGATGTCGAGACCGCTTGTGAGACGCAAAGAGAGCATGATCGTTTCCAGCAGTCGTTTTGACCCGGTAAGATGCTCGATTTCATGCGGCGGCAGGCGACCCGCCGACAAGTTCTTTATGTAGGTCGCGAGGTCGGGTTCGTTGCGAATCCGCTTGCCATTCAGAGTCGCGACGGCAGCGGGGCCGAAGGCAAAGTAGTCACGTTGTTCCCAGTAGGCGAGATTGTGGCGGCACTCATGCCCCGGCAGAGCAAAGTTGGAAATCTCATAATGTTGGTAGCCGCGATCACCTAGGAAATCGATGGCGCTGACATAGCGTTTGGCTATCTGGTCGTCGTCCGGCAAAGAGACTTCTCCGCGCTGGACTTGATGGCGCAACGGGACTTCTCCCTCGAGTGTCAGCGCATAGAACGAAAGATGCTCTGGCGTCAGTGCGGTGGCCGCCTTCAGATCAAGGTCGAGACTGCCATCAGTCTCATCCGGTAGACCATAGATCAGATCAAGTGAGACATTGGCAACGCCCGCTTGTCGCGCGTTTTGCACCGCTAAAGCTATTTGTTCGACGTTATGGATGCGGCCAAGACGTTCGAGATTGGTGGCGTTGAAAGACTGCGCGCCAAATGAAATTCGGTTGACACCGAGTTCGTGCAGAAGCTGCAACTTTTCCGCAGTCGCTGATTCGGGATTGGCTTCCACGGTAATCTCCGCGGTTTCGCCAAAACTGAAATAGTTGCGAACCGTTGCGAAGATGCGATGCCAGGATTGCTCGGAGAGTGTCGTCGGCGTGCCGCCACCAAAGTAAAGCGTGGTCAACGGCGCGGGCAGACCCCTTTCGTCGGATAGGCGCAACGCCATCTCGCCGACAAGCGCTGCGACAAAAGATTGTTCCGTCGCCGGATCGTGCAGGACGCGATAAAAATCGCAGTAGCTGCAGATGCGGGCACAGAAGGGAATGTGGATATAACAGGACGCCGCCACAAAGACAAGATAAGCACACTATGAACGATGGCAAGGTTTTTGTGTAGAACACAATTAACTGGCTGGTTACGTCCCGTTCGTCGGGAGCGGTACTTAGCACTTGATTTGCGGAGCGGTCTTTAGTATTTATTTGTGTTATGGTAGTAAGCAACGCGGGAAGGAAAACGACACCTCTTAGCCCTACAATGTGGGGTGTGATTGTATTCGCGGTCGCTTTTCTGCCACGGTTGTTCCACCTCTTGAGTATTCAAGCGTCCCCCCTGTTCAACTACCTTGCCCCCGATCCGTTGTCCTGCTATCAGCTTGCGAGCAAGCTAGCCGCCGGACAGACGGTCGGAGACGCTATTTTGTTTAGGGCGCCGCTGTATCCCTACTTGCTAGCCCTCTACTACTGGATCTTTGGGCAGGCGCTTTTCATGCCGTTGCTTCTGCAGAGTGTCGTAGGCGCGTTTGCCTGCGTGATGGTCTACATAATTGCGCGCCGCTACTACACCAACAAGATTGCGGTAACGGCAGGTTTG
>CAIYYT010000109.1 GCA_903930455.1 uncultured bacterium
ACCTTTCTGCGAGGTTCTGATATGCTGCGGTGGGTTTGGAAAAGGTCACTCATTCTGGGTTTGGCGTTGATGCTTGGTGGTTGTACGCCGGCTCCGCAACCGGAGATAGTCAGCAAACCAACGCCGCGACAAATTCAATACGTTGGCGAGATAAACGGAAGGCTGGGGAGCGCCAGACTCTCAGCGCCGGTAGCGATCACCTTCGACCAGTCGAATAATCTTTACATAGTCGATCAAGGGAACAACCGTATCGTCAAGATTGGTCCCGACTATAAATTCCTCAGCGAGAACGGCGGATTCGGGCTCGGGTTAAACGGACTAAGTCGTCCCTGCGATATTGCCTCTGATGGAGGGATCAATTTCTTCATTCTCGATCAGGGCAACAGCCGCATCATCCGCTCTGACTACGATCTGGTTTTTGCAGACGAGATCCGATTCAATAGTAACGCCGATCTACAGGCGCTCGGGAAAATTGCGGCGATCGGCTATGCACGCACGGGACGGATGTATCTGGTCGATCCCGACAATCTCAAAGTGATTGTGCTCGACAATGACCATAAGATTGAGCAGGAGCTATTCCCTGCCGGCGGATTCTCGCGTTGTGGCGCAATCACAGTGACCAACGATGGTGATGTCTTCGTTTATGACCGCGGTGACAACAGTCTCAACAAATTCGATACCTTTGGCAATTCCGGCGACAGAATCGTGCTGGACGGTGCGGAGGCGATCGGCGGATTTGCAATTCATGGTCACGAGATCGTTGCCACGGACAAAGTGCGAAACGAGATCGTGATGTTTGACTGGTCCGGAGCACATGTGGCGATGTTTGGCAGCATAGGAAGCGGGCCACAAAATCTCAATGCTCCGACGGGATTGGCATGGCGAGCCGACGGCAAACTGTTCGTGTGTGATACGGGAAATAACCGTATCATGATCTATGAACTTGCGGCAAAATGATGCCTTGGCGATTGTCCCAGGGGTTCTGCTTTTCCTCTGGTTCTTTCTCTTTCAATCATCCTCGATAGCAACCGCAGCCGATCAACAAAATTCGCGCGGACGCATATTCATCATTACCAAGGTTGCACGAGTATCCGACAGAAGCTTCGTCAATGCGGTCGGCGGTGATACCGCATTCTTCCTGATATGTGGTGCGGACACGTTGTTGCGCGGGCGTGATTTTGTCGTCAGCGATAGTATCATCGCATTTCAGACCGCCGGCCCCGAGTGTGACACGGTTCAGATCGTGCGTTGGCGTGATTACGATTTGGTTGGGAGACGCTACGCGCTGCATGAGTTCGAGTCAAGCTCCGGGGGCGAAGTGCCGGATCTGGCGGTACTATCGCAAACGACACCGGCAAAGTTGCCGACAACGTCATCCAATCTCAAGGTATCCGGTACAAAGTCATTCTTTGCCGACGTCTCGGAGAATGGCAGAACAAATCTCTCGCAGGGGTTAGCGCTGACGCTTGCCGGAGATATCGGTAATGGGGTAGTTGTCAAAGGGAGTTTTTCTGATCGTGGTCTGCGCGACAGTCGGATGGTCACCAAGCGTTTTTCCGAACTTGATAAT